>JAJRQE010000089.1 GCA_024280415.1 Spirochaetota bacterium
ATTTTTTTCTCCCGTTTCTTCAATAAATTTTTTAAGAATCATTGATTTTTCCGGTCCGGTCTCAATTGCTATATAAACTCCTGCCTTTTCTGCATACTGACAAATTACCTGCAGTGCTTCCTGCATAATATTGTTTTTTTCTTTATCAGTTTCAGAAATTACCCCTATATGGGTGGTAATAATCCTGGTCCCGAGTTCAACAGCAAAATCAATAATTTCTCTGGTTTTTTTGATTTTCTCAGGATTTTCATTTTCTATCTCAAATCCATGGCCTCCAATATCACCGCATAAAGCGGAAATCTGGAGATTGTAACCCGCCACTTTTCTTTTTAAAGATTTCCCTGCCTTGTAATCCAATTCTAGAATTGCCATGTGATGTGGTACAGCATACATCTGGATACCATCAGCTCCGGATTCTGAAGCAATTCTAAGAGATTCTTCCAATGACAGCTGAAGACTGTCCAGTAAAATTCCTGTTTTAAATTTCATTTTAAAATCTCCTTCAAGAGCCCTAATAAATTAAAATAGTGTTGTTTTATTTACAGTTTTAGTATTTTCAGGATAATTCCTGTTTTCCAGAAGATCAATTAAACCTTCGGCTGTTTTTACAGCCAGCTTCATATCAGGAAGAACCAGATCCGGCAGTTTTGAAAATGGTATCATTTCCGCAGTTATAGGTCCTGTATATTTAATCTTTTCCAGTTCCTTCATGACCTTGCCGAAGGAAACATCTCCTTTGAGGAGATCCTCTCCAAAACCATGCAGAGTTCCTCCGCAATCATCCCTGTGAAAGTTTTTAAAGTGAATTGCCTTTATTTTATCCTTCAGGATCTCAATCCAGTGTTCAGGATATCCATACAATAAGATATTACCCACATCAAAATAGCTTCCGATATATTCAGAATTAAACTGATCAAGAAATATCTTCAGCTCTATGGGTGAAAGAAGAAATTTATTCCAGACATTTTCAATACAGATAGTTACTTTATATTCTTCCGCAGTTTTCAAAACCTTCTTTAGGGAATTAGTTGAATTATCCCATACATTTTTGTAGGAGGTAACAGGTCTGGATTCATCCCATGCTACATCGACAGCTCCGGGAACTACAAGAATATTGTCTACCTTCAGCCATGAAGCAACTTTAATATAGTTCAGGGTAAATTCAATGGCTCTTTCTCTTTCGGCCGTGTCGTCGGAGCTAAGGGAAGATCTCCAGTAGAATCCGGTAGCAAGGGTTTTAAGTCCAATCCCCTTATCCTCTGCATACTTTACAATGTTTTTGCACTCTTCCTCTGTAATATCTTCTTTTGGACATTCACCAAAAATCAGTTCAAGGCCATCCAATCCCATTTTTTTTACATCATCTATTGCCTGGTATGGAGATTTTTCCCCTTCAAATCCACCAATTGTCCAATAATTCATCGCCTTAAAATAACCCATACTCTTTGTCCTCCGAATTAATATTCTATTTTTACGGTACGTTTTTCTTTTATTGATAATTCTTCCGCCTCAATGATAGCTATTGAATCACGCATTTCTGCAGTAGTTAAGTACTTATCAGGTTGTTTTTCATCCAGTATCGAAGAGATAAAATAATCAATCTCAACATGCCAGCCTGTAGGTAGGTTTTCTTTAGCTGGCTCTGGTGCTTCAGTTTTCCCGTCTTCATACATGATCTGGTACCCGGTTTCTGAAAGTCGAATAGTCCCTTCTTCACAAACTATCTGAAAACTCATTTCAAAGGGTGTGTTTTTTGCCGGATCCCAGCCTCCCTCCGCCATAATCAGCGTTCCATCATTAAAATCATAGTTTGTAAACAGATGATCAATTCCCTTGTCAGACCGGAAACCTCCTACTCCAAATGAGGTCACCGAACTTGGTCTGCCAAAAAAATATCTAACAAGATCTGTATCGTGGAGATGAAGATCCAGGAGGGCGCCACCGCTCATATCTGAGTTCATAAACCAATCATTCCATGAATTATCATGGCTGCTTGGAGAGACTCTTTTAAATGTTGCACTTATTAATTTGCCCAATTTTCCTGATTTATAAAGTTCCCAGGCATGTCGGTACTCAGGCCAGTGTCGAACACATAAGCCGTTCATAAAAAATTTATTGCTTCTCTCCGCTTCTTCTGTTATTCTTTTTGCTTCAATAAGCGTTCTCCCAACAGGTTTTTCACATAATACATGTTTACCTTTTTTTATCGCTGCAATTACAAATTTTTCATGCAGATGAGTAGGTAGACATATATCAACCATTTCAACTTCCCGGTTATTAATCAGATCCATAGCATCGGTATAGGTTTTTATGCTGCTCATATCAATTGGTTTTGAATAATCGGTATCGCCAATATTGCCAACAACACTGCTCCAGTCTCCATTCAGTTTTTTTTCATCAACATCTGCGACTGCAATAATTTCTGACTTGCCAAGCTTTTGATGGATGTGGTAATGAGTAGTTCCCATAAAACCCAGACCAATAATGCCTACTTTGACTTTCGTTCCCATATCTAATCTCCTGATATATCGTAGAATTTTTATCGGTGGCATATACAGCCTTGTGCTTTTTTTATACAGCACCGATGAAATAGATAGTCCTTTTGGAAGCCAGGATGTAATCGTTTATTTATTACTCCAGGTATACCAAAGTGCTAACAAATAACAGAATTCAAGATCATAGTAAAGCCAGTCAATAGTATAGTCAAGCGTGAAAAGCCGTGATAAGATAATACACAGATCATAATCAGAGCAGGGGGGAAATTTATGGCAAAATTCAAAGCAGGTGTTGTTGGCATAGGAGATGTTGCAGGAGAGTATATCAAATCACTTAATGCGAATCCACTGGCTGAAGTTACAGCTGTAGTTGGGAGAGATCCTGAGAAGACAAGAAAAAAAATTTCTGAAATGGGTCTTGCCTGTAATGTTTTGTCTTCTTTTGATGAACTCCTCGGCATGGATAGTATTGATATTATTGTAATTACCAGCCCACACCATCTTCATAACCAGGCAGCCATTGCAGCGGCCGGTGCTGGTAAGCATATTCTCTGTGAAAAGCCGATCGGAATGAATTTTAAAGAGCTTTGTAAGTTGAAGGATGCAGTGAACAGCAGCTCTGTAATTTTTCAGAGCGGTTTGGTATTGCGATGGAATCCATATATAAGAAATCTTAAGAATCTGGTAAAAAAAGGGTATTTCGGTGATCTTTTCTATATGGAAGCTGATTATTGCCATGAACTGGGTTCATGGTGGAATGGATTTTCCTGGGGAGGACAGAAAAAGAGAGGTGGGCCCTCTGCTTCCCTTGTTGCCGGAATACATGCAGTGGATCTTGTTCGCCACCTCTGCGGTGAGGTGCAGGAAGTTCATGCCTATGGAACCTGGGGACATCGGAACGATTTTGAGTATCCCCCCACATATGCTGCTGTTTTAAAATTTAAAAACGGAGCTATTGGTAAAACCAGCTGCAGCTTTGCAATTGAGTCACCCTATGATATGAACTTTATTCTTCACGGTTCAAAGGGATCGGTCAGAAATGATAACTTTTTTATGAAAGATCTCTTTCCAGGGCAGACAGGATGGCAGAAATTTGAAACAGTTATGCCCGACAGTGGATCTGTTTCACATCATCCATTTAAGCATCTGGTTGATGATTTTCTTAAGGCTCTGGATGAAGAACATCAACCCATGCTGAATATTAATGAAATGTTTAAAACTCATGAACTATGTATGGCTATCGATATCTCTATCGAGTCCGGGAAACCTGTCACACTGCCGCTTAAACTGTAATTAACAACCCCGGTTGATAGTCGGCCGGGGTTGATGGAATAATA
>JAJRQE010000090.1 GCA_024280415.1 Spirochaetota bacterium
GTCAGGGTGGAATTTCACGTAGATTAATCGATTTCTCCAATATACTTATTGGACGTGTAAGGGGAGGACTGGCTCAGGTTAATGTTCTTGCAAGTATGTTTTTTGGAGGAATCTCAGGTTCCGCTGTGGCAGATGTATCTTCCATAGGAACTATGATGATTCCTATGATGAAGAAAAAAGGATATGATGCGGATTTCGCAGTAGGCATTACAGTAACAAGTGCCTGCCAGGGAGTAATTATACCGCCAAGCCATAATATGATCATATATGCAATGGCTGCCGGAGGAGTCTCGGTAGGAAGACTCTTTCTGGGAGGTTTTATACCTGGAGTACTTCTTGGAATATCCCTTATGATTATAAGTTTTATTATTGCAACAAAACGTAAGTACCCGAAAGAACAGAAATATTCCTGGAAAGAATCTCTCCAAATATCAAAGGATGCAATATTAGGGCTTTTCACAGCAGTGATAATCATTGGTGGAGTTATCTCGGGTGTCTTTACAGCTACAGAATCAGCTGCAATTGCCTGTTTGTATGCATTTATTATTACTTTTTTTGTATACAGGGAAATCCATTTAAGCAGATTCATCGGGATTCTATACTCTTCCTTAAAAACTTTGGCTATGGTAATGAGCCTTATCGCTGCAGCAAGCGCTTTCGGTTGGCTCCTGGCATATCTTAAAATTCCTGCAGCCGCTACATCTGCCTTACTAACTATTACTGAAAACAGGGTTGTTCTGTTATTACTTATTAATCTTCTATTAATTGGACTTGGAACCATTATGGATATGGCACCTCTAATTTTAATTACCACACCAATTCTTTATCCTGTTGTTGTTACTACTTTGGGCATGAGTCCCATACAATTTGGTGTAATGCTTATTTTAAATTTAGGTATAGGTCTTACTACTCCTCCAGTTGGTTCTGCACTATTTGTGGGTTGTGCCATAGGAAATATTTCTATAGAAAAAGCAACTAAGGGAATGCTTCCTTTATATTTTATGATGATAATTGTACTGCTAATGGTTACATTTATTCCAGGTCTTGTTATGTTTATCCCAAATCTGGTTATGGGTTCCGGAGTATAGGAGATTTATTAATGACAGAAATAAAATGGGGTCTTATTGGCTGCGGAGATATTTCAAAAAAAAGAGTTGCTCCCGGGCTTACAGAAGCCGCAAATTCCAGATTAATCTCTGTAAGCCGTTCAGATTATTCAAAAGCAGAAAGCTTTGCCAAAGAGTTTGGTGCCGATAAATGGATAGAAAACTGGGAGGATCTGGTTACAGACATAGATATCAATGCAGTTTACATTGCCACTCCTGTTTTTCTGCATGCTGAACAAACCATTGCAGCTGCAGAAGCTGGAAAACATGTGCTCTGTGAAAAACCTATGGCAATGAATAGAATAGAGGCAGATAAAATAATAGATGCCTGTAAAGCCAACAATGTCAAACTGGGTATTGCCTACTACAGGAACCTCTATCCTGCTGTGAATAGAATTAAGGAAATTATTAAATTCGGAGAAATTGGAAAAATTGTTCATATACAAAGTAATAATTTTGAAAACTTCAATCGTCAGCCTGGAGAACCAAGATACTGGCTTCTTGAAAAAAAGAAATCAGGAGGGGGGCCAATGATGGATATGGGTTGTCACAGAATTGAAGTATTTACAAATATTGCAGGATCTGTAAAACAGGTAAAAAGTTTCAACAACAATATTTTATTCAAAAGGGAAGTCGAAGATTCATCCATTGCTCATTTCAGGTTTGAAAACGGAGCAACAGGTATACTAACATCCTCCCATGCAGCCGGAGAATCCCAGGACACCCTGGATATATTTGGAAGTGAAGGATCCATACATGTTCCGAACCTGAATGAGGGAACAATAACCATTTTCAGTAATAAAGAGACAAGAAATGAAAAGAACCCTAAACATCCAAATGCCCACCTCCCTTTAATAGAAAATTTTATTCAGGCAGTTCTTACTGACAGCGCACCGGCAGTTACCGGAGAGATGGGAAGGAAAGTAACAATACTTTTGGATAAGATATATGGAAGATAACTATATTTTCAACCCAATTTTTTGCTTCAGTAATTTTACACTGTCCCTGCTTACCTGAACTTTCCCCGAATCTCCGAAATCAAGAACATATCGTCCCTGACCCCAGGGAATAATTTCCTTAATTTGTTTCAGATTAACAAAAGCCTTCCGGTGAGCTCGGAAAAATATTGCAGGATCCAATCTTTTCTCTAATTGAGCGAGGGGAGTATCTAAAGTTACCTTTTTACCACCCGTATACAGAAAAAGGAGTCCATCATCCTTTCTGAAAAAATCTATATTTTCTGTTTCATAAATTTTATAAACATAACCAGTTTTTACTGTAATCAGATCAAGGTATTTTATTGTTGGTTTATAGGTTGAAAGAAGTGAAGAAATCTTCCGATCCCAGTATATATTATTATCAACATTGCTCAATATTCGTTCCATAGCTTCAGAAAATCGTTGTTTTGTGTAGGGTTTAAGAAGATAATCTACAGCATTCACATCAAAAGCATGGATTGCATACTCATCAAAAGCACTGATAAATATAACTGCAGGACGATAAGAACAACTTCGCAATACATGAAATCCATCAGCAATAGGCATCTGAATATCAAGAAAAACCAACTGCGGTGTCATCTTGCTAAGAAGGAGTGCCCCCTCTTCTCCATTTTCAGCTTCTCCTACTATTGAGATATCAATATATTCTTTGAGAAAATATTTCACCCTATCCCGGGAAGGCTTCTCATCATCAATAATAACTGTACGTATCATAATTTGCACTATCCTCCGGTATTTGAATTAGGACCTTAAGTCCCTGGGGAATATTCTGAACAAATTGAAGTTGATTATTATACAAGGTTTTTAATCTACGATTTACATTTCTTATTCCTGTACCTTGACGATCAAGAAGAAGCTGATGATCAATTACCTGTGATCCTTTATCACTAATAGCAACAACAAGATTCTGACCTTCTCTATAAATCGAAATAGTTACATCAATCTTTCCATTTTCATTTGATCCATATTTAACCGCATTTTCAACAACCGGCTGAATAAGCATTGGAGGTATATTGTTATGGGTAAGATTATCATCAATATGATATTCCACTGTCAGGTTATCACCAAACCGCATCTTCTCAATATCCAGAAACTGCCTGATAATTTCAATTTCTTCTGATATCAAGACTGTCCTGCGTCTTGTAGAGGCCAGAGAATATCTGAAAAGTTCGGATAATTTTTCTATCATTTTAACAGCTCTATCTGATTTACTTTCTACAAGATGAGCTATTGCATTAAGTGTATTAAATAGAAAATGAGGATTAATCTGAGCTCTCAAAGCCCGAAGTTCTGCTTCGACGGCATGAACTTTCAGTTTTTCTCTCTCTCTCTCAGCTCTGACTCTAATAGACTCATTTGTGATAACCAGCATTATTTTATTACGTTGCCCTCTGACAATAGGCATAGATTTAGGAATTATTTTAATAGGAAGTATTTTTCCCTTAAGATTGATCAATTCAGTATACACGGTGTCAAATATTCCTCCTTTAAAAATGTTTTCAATAATTTTGGTATCTTTTATAAAATCATGAAGAATTCCAAAGCTTTCAATATCCTTCAGACTGGTATCCATACCGAATAGCTGCAGAAGATTATTGTTAGCTTCTATGAAGTTTCCATTGTAATCTACAACCAGCATACTCTCTTCCACGGCTTCAAACATATTACTTAAAGTAGTTATTTTTTCCAGAATTACCTTCGACATAATATTGAAATTTATGGCTAATATATCCTTATCCGATTTGACTGTGACGTCTGCCCCATAATTTCCGTCTCTGATCCACTGACTGGTTTCGGCAAGCTCTTTTAAATACCCATTTATATCTTTCAGAGCATTTCCTACAACACCCTGTTCCGGTAAATCCATTAGTGGCGAATCCAAATCCCCTACTGCAATTTGTCCCGCAAGCTTTGAAAGATATGTATAATGCTCAATAAGATTATCCACAGACGTTGTTAGAAAATGAAGTTCGTTGGTGTGAGTATAACTCTCTATTTTAAGAGTTCTACCCATAAAGGAAGAAAGCCTTAAACTTAGATCTATAATAGGTCCTGATATTGATCCTGTAAAACGAAGGGCAAAAATCATATATAAAAAAAGAAACATAAGAAAAAAAATGATTGAAATTATCAGTCGTATATTATCTATCCGCTCTGTTACCAAATTTGTTTCATAGATAATAATATTGAAAAGATGGTTCAGTGTTTCACTATAGATAGGAAAAAACTCAATAGAATCTATGACCTGGCCAATAACATATGCATCTTTCTTAATTTCATCATCAGACTGGTAGAAAAGTTCCATCCACAGACGGTTAAGCCTCTGAAGACCCGGGCGTTTTTCAATAGGGCTAATAACCCTCTGAAAATTCTGACTCTCGACCAATCTGATTATATTAAAAACACTTTCTTTTGCAATCGACCATGTATTGTAAAGTGCAATTTTACGTTGTCCGGGATTGTAACCGAAAAATGGAATTTTAAATTGCTTACTAACCACCATTTTATTGAGGGATCTCTCCAGTTTGTCTGTTGTTTCCCTGAATTTTATGAATGTATTTCCATCAGACCAATTGATCTGGAGTTCATTCATAGATATCAGTAGATCATTCCAAATTTCTCTGGATTGGTACAACTGAGTTGAATCATCATCAATTCTCCTCTGTATTGCACCGAAAAAAAGAAGAATAGATGAATAAGCAATTACAATGAGTACAAGTATCATGTAGGAAAGCAATATGCTCTTTCTAATATTCATGGTTAGAGCCTATCCTTTAACAGCTCCCGTTGTTAATCCTTTGATCATATATTTTTGGATAAAAACAGTCATAATTAGAGGTGGAATTGTTATGACAGATGCGGCTGCTGCAAGGCCTCCCCAATTTATCTCATCATAGGAGATAAACTGAAATACAGCAACAGGAACAGTCATTGTACTACTCCCTGACAGTATCAGTGAAAAGAGAAACTGATTCCAGGAGAAAATAAAACTTAAAATACCTGCTGTTAATATACCATTACGAACACTAGGAAGTAAAATCCGTATAAATGCCTGAAAAATAGTACAACCGTCAACCCTGGCTGCTTCTTCAAGGGAAGCCGGAATGCCTTCAAAGAAATTGACCATTATCCATATTACAAATGGTAAGGTAATTATCAAATGAGTAGTAACCAGTGCTACATAGGTATCAATCAGATGTAAAGATCTAAACACAATGAACCATGGAATAAGGTATGAAATAAACGGTACCATTCTTGCAATCAGCAGAACAAGACCAATCTTATGCATTCTGTACTTTGCAATAGCATATGAAGAGGGAAGACCAAAAAGGAGAGCAACAAGAACAGACAAAGATGCAACAATAGAACTGTTGAGCAGATATTTAGTAAAATTTCCCTGTCCAAACACATCTTTAAAGTTATTCAAAGTTGGTGAAAAGAATATCTTAGGCGGTATAGAAAGGTTGTCAGCCTGGCTCTTTAATCCTGTCATGAACATCCAGAGAAAGACAGAAACAGGGACGATACAAAGAAGTACAACACTTAAGTAGAAAGCAAAGGTTTTAATTTTTTTTATCATCATTTAGCTCCGGTTTTTCTTATGACAGAAAGCAGGATATTAATAACTAAAACAAGCGTAAATAGGACGATAGCCAGCGAAGATGCTGCTCCCATACGAAAGTAAGAAAATCCTGTTTGAAAGATATAGAGATTGAGGTTTTCTGAAGCCACATCAGGTCCACCCTGGGTCATTACATATATCATATCAAAGGTCTTTATTGCATCGATGGATCTTATCATTGCCGCTACAACAATTGCAGGACGTACCAATGGAAGTGTTATGTGGTATATTACCTGAAATATATTTGCTCCATCGACCTTTGCGCTTTCGAAAGGATCTGTAGGCAATGATTCCAGGCTTGCAAGTACAATAAGAAGAATAAGAGGAGTCCACTGCCAGGTATCAGTGATAATTAAAGCAGGAATTACTATTTTAGGAGATGCCAGCCATAGAAGTGGTTCCATTCCCAAGTTTTGCATAATAATATTTATTATTCCCAGATCATAATTGAACATCATTCCCCAAATAAGGGATACAGCTACTGGTGTTGCAGCTATAGGAAAGAGAAAAATAAGTTTAACAATACTCTTGCCCTTGAATTCTCTATTGAGAAAAAGTGCCAGCATGGTTCCAAGAACTACCTCTACTGTTAAAGTACCCAGACTGAATATGAATGTAACTTTTAGAGAATTCCAGAACCTTGGATTATCCAAAAGGTTTATATAATTTTTAAGTCCGATCCACTCCGGCCCCTTGCCGCTGGCAACAAACCACGAATTCATACTCATAAACAGATTATAAATAATAGGAAACAGAACTATTATTCCTATCAAAATCAAAGCTGGTAGTGTAAATCCGTATTTTGTTTTGCCATCCATATATGCCTCAAATAAGTATAAATTATTTTGTATAGTATTATAGCGAATAAGAAGAAAACCCACCATCTACTGGGACTACTGCTCCAGTTACAAAAGAAGATGCATCCGAAAGCAACCATATCAAAGTTCCTATTAGTTCATCAGACTCACCATACCTTCCCATAGGAGTACCGTTAACAATGGCCCTGCCCCTCTCATTCATTTCACCAGTTTTTTTATCAAATTGTAAAAATCTGGATTGCTCAGTCATAATAAATCCTGGTGCAATTGTATTTACTCTGACTCCTGTATGGGAAAGATAAACTCCCAGCCATTTTGTAAAATTTATTACGCCAGCTTTTGCAGCAGAATAAGCCCCAACCCTTGTTAAGGGAGATATTCCCGCCATGGAAGATATATTAACTATTACACCTTTCCCTTTTTCTGTCATACCTTTTCCAAAAACAATAGAGGAAAGGAAAGTTCCGTAAAAATTAATGTCCATTATACTTTGAATATTACCAAGTTTCATATCAAAAAAAGTTGCTTCTGTTTTATCAGAAAGTTTCTCCCTGGAAAGAAAACTTTGAATGGTAGAGCCGGAGGATTGATTTCCTCCAGCTCCATTTATCAGAAAATCCGGCACACCCCATATATTTGAGACATCTTTAAGGATATCTCTTAAACGCTCTTCATCAAGAACATTGCACTTATAGAAGAGAGCTTCATTTCCTGATTTACGAATGGCTGCAGCTCTTTTTTCACCAGTAGTATCATCTATATCCAGAAGTACAGTTCTTACACCGCAGGAGGAAAGGCTTTCACTCATCTCTCCGCATAGTGCTCCTGCTGCTCCAGTAATTACTGCTATTTTCCCGGTAAGTCCAAAAAGCTCATTAAGATCCACAACCATCAAATTGTCCCTATGGATTACTGGTTATCCAGTACTTTATTCATCACTTTTTCTGCAGCAAGACTTGCAGCTCTTACATCTTCGCCTAAAATAGCTGCAACAATAGCACTGCCAGCTGCATCACGACATTCTCCAACAGGAATTACAGGAGGATTCCATATTGGTGATGCAATTTTATAACTGTCAATCGATGCCTGAGTCCATTCCGGAGTAGTATCTCCCTGTTTAAATGCATCACTGTTCCATGCTGAATCTCTTGCAGAAGGGATACCTGCCAATAAACCCTCAAGGGCAATTTCTTTACTGGTGGCCCACTGAATAAAGAGCCATGCAGCTTCTTTATTTTTAGAATTTTCATAGATAGAAAGAGCCCAGTTTGATACATGAGGAACAGCACCAGCAGGGCCTGCAGGTATTGTAGCATATCCTACTTTACCGGCAATTGCTGATTTTTCAGGATTTTCATAGTTAGGCTTAAAAACACTTGCATCATAAACCATTGCAGCCTTACCCTGCATAAAAATAGAAATGCTCTCATACCAGCTGTTACTTGGAGCACTCTTTGGACCATAGAGTCTTAGTAGTCTACCATAATATTCAGTAGCTGCAATTGCTTCTTCTGTTCCAAGACCTGATTTACCATTTACCAGCCATTCACCACCAAATGAATGTAAAAAATCAACCCATTGGGATGTTGCAGAAGCTTTTTTACCACGAAGAGTTATCCCATATATATCACCCCCTGATCCTTCGTAGATAGTTTTTGCTGCTGCTTCAAGTTCTTCCATTGTCTTAGGTACAGAAACTCCATATTTTTTGAAGATTTCCTTATTGTATGCCAGAAGTGAGGTTTCAAGAAGTATTGGAATTGTATAGTGATTCCCATCTTTTACTCCAGCTCCCAAAGCAGAAGAAAAAATATCATCAAGATCATACTCCGGCCAGAGTAGATTCTCAGATTTCATCATTTCGTCCAAAGATGCAACCCATCCTGCCTGATGGTACTGAGCAAGAGAGTTTCCAGGCATCAGCATAAATACATCTACATCAGAAGCACCGGATACCATCTCAACAGTTCTTTTAGTTCTGAACTGGTCTTCAGGATAAATAGCCAAATCAACCTTTATTCCTGTCATAGCTTCAAACTCAGCAATTTTAGGTTCAATAATATCAACCCATGGATGCTTGTTGGCCATTATTTTTATGGTTGTTCCACTCTGGCTCTGCCAGTCAAAACCCTGGACAGAAGCTGGCTGATCAGTACCTGCAGTCTCTTTATTCCCGCCAGCCCATAGGGGGGAAGAGAGAAGCAGAACAATCAGACTAATGTAAAGAATCTTTTTCATCTTTTCTATCTCCTTGAAAATATATTTTCTCAATTTTATACCTAGTTGTAAAATTAACAAGAAAATAGTTTCGAACGGTATTATTATCATCCTCAATTGTAATTATCCGCTCTAAGTGGTATTTTTTCAGTTTATCAACTTTGTTTAATTTTTTTTCTAGTTCATACATAGAGAGTACTATAGATTACTATGGATTTATTAATTGAATACGTAATCAATATTTATATAAAATTGGCAATACAATTGACAATTTTATATAAATTTGCTGTAATAAACTATGTATCCAAGATCTATCGCAGAAAAAACAAAACACTATGCCAGTCAATACCCTGTAGTAACTATTACAGGTCCAAGACAATCGGGAAAAACAACCCTTGCAAAGACCCTCTTCCCGAAGAAAAAATATGTTTCACTTGAAGATATTGAAAATCGAAATCAGGCAATTCAGGATCCTAAAGGATTTCTGGCACGATATCAGGAAGGAGTAGTTATCGATGAAATACAACGGGCACCTGATCTTTTTTCATATATACAGACAATTGTAGATGAAAAAAACAAAGATGGACTTTTTATTTTAACAGGAAGCCAGCAATTTGAAATGATGGAAACTCTTTCACAATCACTGGCAGGAAGAACTGCAATTGTTAAATTACTCCCTTTCTCTTATGATGAAGTTTATAAGAACTCACCTCCTTCAGATCTGTATAATCTATTGTATACTGGTTTTTATCCCAGAATTTTCGATAAAGAACTTAATCCGACAGAGGCCATGTCATTTTATGTTTCAACATATCTGGAAAGAGATGTCAGGAAACTTATTAATGTTAAAGACCTGTCCCTTTTTGGTAATTTTCTTAAGCTTCTTGCCGGTCGAAGTGGTCAAATATTAAATATGAACTCACTGAGTGATGATTGCGGTATTAGTCATAATACTATCCGAAGTTGGGTGTCCTTACTTGAAGCAAGTTATATCATAAAAAGAGTTTTGCCGTATTATAAAAACCTAAATAAAAGATTAATAAAAGCTCCAAAGATTCACTTCCTTGATACCGGACTTTTATGCTATTTGCTTGGAATTACAGAACAGGAACAGCTTGTAACTCATCCTCTTCGAGGAGCTATATTTGAATCCTATGTAGTTTCTGAAGTCTATAAATATTACTATCACCATGGGATTCCTGATAATATATATTATTTCAGAGATTATCAGGGTCATGAAGTTGATCTGCTTGTTGAAAATTCTTTATCGATTAATTTAATCGAAATAAAGTCATCTGCTACCTTTCAGGAAAACTACCTTAAGGGACTTAAATATTTTGAAAAGATTTACACTGGATCTGTTACCAGATCCCTTATTTACGGAGGCGAAGAGATATATAAATACAAGAATACCAATATTCTTAACTGGAAAAATATTTCAGGTTTATTCGTATAGAAGGTTTACGTATAATAGACTGGGTAGAAAACAGCAATTAATTTTTACCAAAGCTTTTTGCGATATCTCTCATCTAAACCAAAAAAACCCGGAAATCCAACAGGATCTCCGGTTATAAAAAATATTATAACTTAAAAACTATCCCCCCAGATATGCTTTCTTAACCTCAGGATCTTCCATAAGCTCGGCACCTGTACCTGTCGCTACAATTTCTCCTGTATTAATTACATACCCTCTATGAGCAAACTGTAATGCTATTCTTGCATTCTGCTCAATTAAAAGGATGGTCATCCCGGATTCATTCATCACCTTCATGGCTTTAAACATATCCTGAACAAGAACAGGGGCAAGACCCATAGAAGGTTCGTCCAGCATTATAAAATCGGCTCCGCACATCAATGCTCGTCCTACTGCAAGCATCTGCTGTTCTCCACCACTTAAGGACTCACTTCGCTGCTTACGTCTTTCATACAAACGAGGAAATAGAGAATAAACCTGATCATATCCAGCTTTCACATCAGTGCCCTTATCCAAAGCATAGGTTGCAATCTCAAGATTTTCATTAACTGTCAGATTACCAAATATATGCCGCCCTTCAGGAACAAGAGCAATTCTTTTTTTACTAACTATTTCATGAGGAGGAATTTTAAGAAGACTCTCCCCATTATAGATAATATCTCCGGAAACAACTGTTGGAGCTTCTGGTTTAGGCAATCTGGAAAGGCTGAGAAGAGTTGTTGTCTTACCGGCACCATTTGAACCAATAAGAGTTACAATTTCCCCTTTATTGACAGTAAAGCTAATACCATGAAGTGCTTCAATATTTCCGTAGCGTACTTTTAAATCTTTTACCTCAAGCATACATTTCCCCCTCATCACCAAGGTATGCCTTTATTACCTGGGGATTTTTCTGGATCTCTTCGGGTGTTCCCTCAGCAATCGTTTTACCAAAGTCTATTACCTTTATATACTGACAGAGATTCATTATTACTTCCATCTGGTGTTCTATCATCCAGATAGTAATATCAAAATTATCATGAATCCAGCGTATATGATCAATTAGATCTGAAACATCCGCACTGCTTAATCCGGCAGCTGGCTCGTCCAGCAACAGCAGCTTTGGCTCTGCAGCCAAAGCTCTGGCAATTTCAACCCTCCTCTGAATACCGTATGGAAGATTTTTTGGAAATTCATGTGCAATGTCCTGAAGGTCAAAAACCCCAAGAAGCTCCATAGATTTCTCTTCTATCCGCTTTTCATTTTTATAATAGTTTTTGGTTCTTAGAAAAGGTTCAAAAACCGAATATCCAAGATGGTAGTGCTGGGATAATCTAATATTATCCAAAACTGTCATATCATGCCACAGTCTTATATTCTGAAATGTACGACCGATTCCCAGTGCAGTAACACTATGGGGCTTTTTCCCATTCAGTTTAGTACCATTGAAATTAATAACTCCTTCTGTGGGAGTATAGAATCCGCTGACCATATTGAAAATTGTTGTTTTCCCAGCTCCATTAGGCCCAATCAGACCATACAGTCCACCCTCTTCAAGATCAACCTGAAGATTGGAAACTGCAGTTAAACCGCCAAACCTTTGGGTAAGATCTGTTATTTTTAAGAGACTCATAGCAGCTCCTTATTTAAATTTATAAAATTTCTTAAGTTTCGGAAAATAATCCGAAAGCTCTTTGTCACCCATCAACCCTTCAGGTCTGAACTGCATAACAATAATTAAAATTAAAGGAATAAGAACCCACTTAAAAATCTGAAGAGGTCTTAAGAGTTCGAGTAGTATTGTAAATAGTATAGCAGATATTACAGACCCGCTCAAAGAGCCCATTCCTGCAAGATAAACCATAACAAGACCCTCAGTTGATTTCAAAATCGAGAAGGAACCTGGATTTACATAGCCAATTACGTGAGCAAAAAGACCACCGGAGATACCGGCAAGTCCCGATGAAAACATGAAAGCAACTAATTTCATGTGGTTGGTATCTACACTCATAATTTCTGCAGCGACTTCATCCTGTTTAATTGCAATTATTCCTTTTCCAAAGGTTGAAGTTATAAATCTGCGAATAAGAAAAACAGTAAAAATAGCAAAGGTAATTACCCAAAATAGCATGTAGGGGAATTTGAAGATACCTTCCATTCCATAGATAACTTTTTTCATACCCATATAGCCCCTGGATCCGCCTACAAAATCCATATTATTAAGAGCTGTTATAATTATAAAATTGACAGCTATGGTAATAATGGCAAGGTAGTCATCCCTGGTTTTAAAAGAAGGAATGGCCACTAAAAGACCTGCAATCCCGGCTGCAATTCCCCCGACAATTATAATTATCGGAAAGAGATAAATAGACATGGAAGGGGGTAGAATCGACATTCCTGTTTCTTTATCTACTGTAAACAATATTACAGAAAGCAGAGATGAAACATACGCTCCCACTGCCATAAATCCGGCATGGCCCACGGAAAACTCTCCCATATAGCCGTTTACAATGGATAAGCTTGTAGCAAAAATTATATTAACACCAATAAACATAATTACAGATTGAACATATAAATCGATCATTTTAAACTGTGCTAAAATTAGCAGAAGACCAAATAGAATCCCACCACCTATCATTATAGTTTTTTGTTGATACTTTCCCATTCAGTACTCCTATATTTTTGTACTTTTAGCAACACCGAAAAATCCGGTAGGCTTAATGACAAGGATGATGAGCAGTATTGTGAAGGCAATAAGATCTTTCAGGTTTGAAGAGAAAAAAGAGACAATTAGAATCTCTATAAACCCCAGCATAAATCCACCCAGGAAAGCACCTTTAATATCACCAATACCACCAACAACTGCCGCAATAAATGCCTTCCATCCAATAATCATTCCCATATATGGATCCAATACAGGATAGGACATACCAAAAAGAACACCTGCAATAGCTGCAAGGGAAGAACCAACTATAAACGTAAATACAACTACCTTATTAACAGGTATTCCCATTAAGGGTATTCCGAACTTGTCGTAAGAAATTGCTCTCATAGCCATTCCAATTTTCGAACGGTTAACAACTGTCTGCAGGAAAATAAATATAACGATGGCAGTAACGATGACCATTACTTTCAAATTCGTTATACGTACTCCGCCAAATGTAAACACTACTTTATCGATAATTTCCGGAAACTTTCTTGAACTTGCTCCAAAAATTGCAAGGTTTCCATTTTCGAGAACAAGGCCAACCATGAGTGCAGTAATAACCACATACAATCGATGGGCTCCTTTTTCACGTAAAGGCCGATAAGCAACCCTCTCAATAAAAACACCCAGCATAGACGTAAGAACCATTGTTACCGGAAGCGTAATGGCAAGAACAATCCATCCGTACATTCCCGAACCAGGCATAAATTTTAATAAAAACCCAACAAAAACAAAGCCGATATAAGCGGCTACCATAAAAATATCACCATGAGCAAAGTTAATAAGCCTGAGTACCCCATATACAAGGCAATAGCCCAGGGCTATCATGGAGTAAAAACTTCCCCACTGCAGAGCATTGATAATATTTTGCAACAACGTAGTTAACACTGTTTCAGCTCCTTAATAATTACAATTAAAATAAATCGGCCCCGAAAGACGAGACCGATTACAAAAAGATACTTTATACTTACTAACAATTACGGAGCAACTGCCTTTTCGAAGACAAATTCACCGGAATCACTAACTTTTACAATAACCGCTTCTTTAATTGGGTCACCTTCACTGTCAAATGCCATAGTTCCGGTAACACCTGCAAAAGATTTAATTGCTTTAATTGATTCCATTAAAGCAACTCTGTCTGCAGCAATATCACCTGTAATCTCTTTCATACCCTTAAGTCCCTGAATCATTACACCAAGCGCATCCCATGATAAAGCACCAACGTCATCAGGAATATATCCATATTTAGCATTGTATCTGTCGATAAACTCTTTTGTTGCACCTTTTGCACCAGCTGCCGCATAGTGGGTAATAAAATATTTTCCTTTAACGACATCACCAGCCAAAGTTACAAGTTCTGCTGATCCCCATGAATCGGAACCAAGAACATCACCGTCCCAACCAAGGTCATAAGCCTGTGGAAGTACAAGTGCTACTTTGTTGTAATAGATGGGAAGAAACATAAAGTCTGGTTTAGCTGCAATGATCTTTGTAAGCTGTACTGAAAAATCCTGATCTTTCTGACCAAAACTTTCGTAGGCAATTACAGAACCTTTTCCATGAAGTTTTTCAAAGGCTGCTGTAAAATATTCTGCAAGACCTTTTGAATAGTCATTATCTAAATTGTAAATAACTGCTGCTGTTTTTGCACCAAACTGGTCAGTTGCAAAATTAGCTGCTACAGGTCCCTGAAAGGGGTCTAAAAATGCAGCTCTGAATACATAGGGTCGACCCTTTGTAGTTGCAGGATTAGTTGACCATGGAGAAACCATAGGAGTCCTGTTATCATCTGCGACTTCTCCTCCTGGAATTGCCTGTTTTGAAGAATTAGGTCCGATAATACCAATGACCTTATCCTGTTCAATAAGTTTAAGAGCTACTGCAACTGCAGATTCTGCCTTGGACTCATTATCCTGATAGATGAACTCCAGCATATATTTTACGCCGCCGATCTCAAGACCACCTGCAGAATTAATGTCTTCTTTCATCATTTCCGCTGAGAATTTAGATGCTTCACCAACTTTTGGGATATCTCCTGTCATAGGAATATTAAAACCAATTTTGATGACATTTTCCTTATCGCCGCCTGCGAAAAGGGGAACCATTGACACAAACAGTACAATGATTAGCAGTAAAGTAAATCTCTTTTTCATATTCTACTCCTTTAGTTGCATTGGCAGGTAACAACGGCTACCGTTGAGATAACCAGATTTAAACCAGCCTCTGCTAAAAATGATAACCTGATACTTGAAATACCACAAGGGGAAATATTACTTTATTCGGATCTGCATATTTTTCACCAAATTCATTCACCCTTAATTTAAATATTACCATAGAATAGTTGTTTTTTGTTATAGAAATATCATTATATCAACAAAATCTATATCTTCTGTATTCTGGGAGTACAATAATAAAATCTTAACCTTACTGATTTAGGCTGATTATATTTGAAGCTAAAAGATCGGCCCTCCTGCATGCATCAGCTTCGTCAATTGTCAAAAGCTTTCTGCCACTCATAAGAAGCCGGCCATCACAGATAACTGTACAGACATCCGATGCCTGGGCAGCGTATACAAGGGAAGATACGATATTAAATTTAGGATAAAAGTGGGGTTTGTCCATATCGATTATTATAATATCGGCTTTTTTCCCGACTTTTATAGATCCTGTATCTTTATCTATTCCCAGAGCTTTTGCACCATTGATTGTTGCCATCTGAAGAGCAGTATATGCAGGTACAGATGTAGGGCTATGGTCTGCAGCTTTATTTACCAGAGCTGTTAAATTCATCTCTTCAAACATATTTAGATTATTATTACTGGCAGGTCCATCCGTACCAAGTGAAACATTTATGCCAGCATCCAGCATTTTACTAACAGGTGCAAATCCATTACCAAACTTAAGATTGCTTCCAGGATTATTCATAACAGAAACATTATTTTTTGCCAGAATCGCAATATCATCATCTGTAACTTTAACACAATGGGCTGCATAGGTTCTGTTTTCAAAAATTCCACAGTCCCTTACGTATTCTACAGGTGATTTTTTGTACAGGGAGTAGATCTCTTCAACCTCCCGTCTGCTTTCGGCTATATGGATATGAATACCAGTATTCAGTTTCTCAGCAGTTTTGGCAACCTTTTTTAAATATTCAGGAGCACAGGTATATGGCGCATGAGGACCAAGATCAATTTTAATTCTACCATCTTCTCCATCGTTCCATTTATGAAAAAGCTCTACAGAGGTTTCCAGTTTTTTTATATCCCGGGAGGCGTTAAAGACAAGCCCTCTGGATAAATTTGCCCTAATTCCAGTCTCACTGACAGCTTTTGCAATATCATCCATAAAAAAGTACATATCTGCAAAAGTCGTTATCCCCGAACGAATCATCTCGGCAATACTCAGTATTGATCCCCCATAGACATCTTCTCCTGTAAGCTTCTCCTCCAGGGGAATTATCCGATCGTTCAGCCAGGTCCAGAAGGGGAGGTCATCTGCATAGTGCCTAAAAAGAGACATAGCAATATGGGAATGTGAATTAATCAGCCCTGGAAGAATCACTTTCCCTTTGGCGTCTATTTCTGTAATAACAGTAAAATCAGAAGGAATATCGCCAATAAAAACAATTCTGTTTCCTTTTATACCAATATCTGTCTTATAAAATTGGGGAGTATCACTTTCCATAGTAAGAATAGTACCGTTTTTAATTATCAAACTCATATAACGCCTCCGGAAGTAATTAGCTCATTCATTTCACATTAGTAGTGCATTGAAGAATTGTCAAACAAATATCTTTCTGAAATAAAAAATTAAAAATGCTGCACTCAGTGATACTGCTGCACAGAAAAGATACATTACTGAAAACCCCCGGTATTCAAGAATAATTCCACTCAGATTACTACCAATAAATCCTGCCAGGCCGTAGCTTATTCCGCTGAATATGGCCATAGCCAGTGCTCTTGATTTTTCGGAAATATGCTGGCTGATCAAAACAATAATTGATATATGAAGAAGACCAAAGGAAAGGGCATGCAGTAGCTGTGCCCCCAGCATAACAGGAAACGGGGGTGCTGCAGCATAAATTACCATCCGCAGGACAGTACCCAATGCTGCAATTGATATCATTCTTCCGATACCGTACTTTACAACATATCTGCTTCCCCACAAAATAACAGGAATCTCGGCAAGCGCACCCAGACCCCAAACACCGCTTATCCCCTTAAGTTTATATACATCTGTTAAATATATTGAAAAGAAGGAATAGTACCCGGACATTGATAGTTTAATTAAAAAGGCTGCACCTATACCTACCCAGAATATTTTCGGTATGGAAACTAAAACCTTACCAATATTGGTTTTTTCACCTTGAGCAATCTTTTTCCTTGTTTCCGGAAGAACACTTATTCCAGGCACCTTTGGGAGGCTCATGCTGCTGAAAAAAAGTATAGCCATGAGAATGCTAAAAACAAATATAACTCTTAGGGAATCTGTGGAATCAAGATATCCCCAGGCCTGATAAAAAAAGGAGATTCCTACATAGCCGATACTGCCCCAGATTCTTGCCCTTCCGTACTGTTTAACTGCATCGGTCAGAGCCCTGGAAGCCAAGGCATCTGTCAGAGATGCAATGGGTCTGTACATAAGTCCGAAAAATACCAGAATAATTGAAGCTGATGCAAATCCTACTCTGTAACTCAAAAAGAAAAATGAAACTCCTGATGTTACAGTAAGAACAAGCAGAATAAGGCGGTATTTCCCAACCCTGTCTGCAAACCAGCCAACCATCAGAGGCCCCAAAACACCGGTTACCTCAAAAATTCCAAGAAGAAACCCTATTTCATGGGACTGGAACCCTTTGGCTTTAAGGATTTGCTGGAGATAGGGGACAATCGTCGCCATTGCTGCAAAAAATACAAAATAGTTTATACTAAATCTAAAAACCAAGCGAACCTCATTGATGAATACTGTTTATAATTATTTTTCGTACACCAGAGTATATTCTGTGATCTTATAATTTTGCAAGATAGTATTACCCTGAAAACATAGACAAATAGAGAAGATGACAAAAGGTATTAAAGATTGGAGAATGATTAAAAATTAGCCATTAAACTCCTTAACGGCATCTATCATTGCAATAAAATTTGGAATTGGTGTTTTTGCCTGGGTATTATGAATTGTATTAAATACAAACCCGCCATCCTTTGAAAATATTTCACATCGTTCTAGAACTTCTTTTCTAACCTCTTCGGGAGTTCCGAAAGGAAGTGTCTTCTGTGTATCTACCCCTCCACCCCAGAAAACAAGATCTTTCCCATACTCTTTTTTTAAGGTATCCGGATCCATCCCTGCAGCGGAACACTGAACTGGATTAATAATATCAAATCCTGATTCAACAAATTGATCCATTAGGGTTATTACAGCACCGCAGCTATGCTTAAAGGTTTTCCATGTTGTATTATCGTGTATCCAGCTATTAATTCGCTTATAGTGGGGCATCCAGAGTTCTTTATAGCTATCCGGCGAACAGAAAGTTCCTGTCTGTGTCCCAAAATCAGTTCCGCAGATAAATGCAATATCAATATTATTCCCAACCCTATTCCATATTTTTTCCAGATTTAAGAGTGCGATATCCACCTGTTTTTCAAAAAGTTCATCAATATAATCCTGTCTCATTGCCAGGGACATGTACCATTCAGCAACATCCCGTATCCCCTTAGGATTCTTTAACTGAACTCCGGGAACACAGGCAATATCACCCAGAGCTGTACCGCAGAAGTTGGCAAGAACAGCTCTTCCTGTTTCAGCAGCTTTTATACCTGTTTTAGAAAAATATTCAAGATCAAGCTCAGAAACCGAGCCGAATTCCTCCAAATTGTCTTTAACATTTAAGTTATTATCGTCCAGAGGTTCCTGCCGGGAAATAGCGTCAAAAAAATACCCTCCCTCAGGCATAACAGCACTTGCTCCTGAA
>JAJRQE010000091.1 GCA_024280415.1 Spirochaetota bacterium
ACTGGAAAGTTATATTAAAAATATGGGTATCATAGATTATCGCTTGGAAACTATTTCAGGCGATTTTTTTCATACCATATCTGGCGAGGTTTGGCCATCTAGCCAGGTAGGGTTTGGCATTATGCTTGGGCTGGGAACACTAGCTGGTTTAAAAAAGGGAAATGTTTCCATTAGTTATGGTGAAACACGTCTCAATTTTACAGCAAAAATTCTATCGGATAAGGATGGATCATCAATAAGCGGAATGGGGGAGACTCTTTTTGTTGAAAACGGAGAAGTTCCGGAGTTTACCGTATACCTGATGAATCAATCCAAAGGATCACTCTATGTTATAAAGGACGGTCTTATTTTTGATGTGTTTTTTGTTAATGAATGTGTTTCACCGGGTAGATGGAATACAGTTGTTTTTCAGGCAAAAGGAATATCAATTACAGAAGTAAGAGACAACTCCAGAAGAAAGGCAGACCTCCTTTAATAAAATGACGGATATAGCTCTGGATCTGGCTGTAAGTTTATAATATAAATTAAGATTATTATTATCTTTACTTAGTAATATATAATTTGCTTGAAAATATTCTTATTTAGGCTTATGCTTGTACTATGAAAACAACAATAGATATTCCTGATACTGCTATTTTAGAACTTATGAATTTTACCCATGCAAAAACAAAACGTGAAGCTGTATTAAAAGCGATTGATGAATATAACCAAAAACAGAAGCTGACCCAGCTTGCAAAGATGCTGGGGACATTTGAAGATTTTATGGATAGTGATGATCTTGAGATTATGAGAGCTCAGGTTTGATGGAAATAACTCTTATTGATACTTCCAGCTGGATAGAAGCACTTCGAAAGAACGGGAAAAAAGAGATTAGAGATCGTGTTTATGCACTTATTATGGAAGGAAAAGTTGTTTTCTGTCATATGGTTCTTCTTGTGCTCTGGAATGGAGCACAGGGAGATTATGAGAAGAAAAAGTTAAAAGAACTCGAAGAAACTATTCCATGTATTCTGACTACATCTGAAATATGGGATATTTCCAATACACTTGCACGGGAATGCAGAGCAAGTGGTTTTACGATCCCGGCAACTGATATTATGATTGCAGCCTGTTCAATATTTCATAAAGTTTCAATTGATCACTGTGATTCTCATTTTGATCAGATCTTTGAAGTTTATAATCAGATAAAATAGTTAGGCACTGTCTCTCTTCACCAACCACCCTTTTATAAGAATTTTTTCAGCAGGTTTATCTCCGGATAGTTTTACTTGTTCCAATCAACAACCACCTCCAAACAGACTGTGTGAAAAGTATTTGCCTATCTAACACATTGGAAGCATCAGTTATGATATACTTTAACCTGTATTACCGTATCTATAGGGAGGTGCTATGGTAGACTTTATTGAAGGGACACCACGAAATCAGATTCATTTATTTGATGAATGTTTGGATGACATGATAGGGGGAAATAACATTGTTCGATTTATTGATATTTATATAGAATCTTTGCACTGGAAGAGCTTGGATTTAAAATGCCAGCAATGATAACGGGAGCTCCACCGTATAGTCCAGGCTTGAAACTAAAAGGAACCTTATTTTTCGCGTAATAAATTGTCAGTACAGGATATAGACAATAAACTTACTCTACTCAAAGAAGTTGAAAGGACAACAAAGACTGAAATTATAAAAAGCGCCATTGTTTAGATCGGGTCATATATATTTGCAAATGTCGATCCACTATGCTAGTGTTCAGGAGCTATGAAACAAATTAGATTATTCACATTTATAACAGGCTTTATTATTCTACTTACTTTTTTTTCATGTAAAAGTAACAGTACACCCTATTCAGAGACATACTTTGCCATGGGAACTGTGTGTACAATTACCCTCTATGAGAAAAACAGCAATTTTGATTTTCAGGAGGCCTTTGCAGTTATTGATAAAATTGAAGCCAAAATGAGCCCTGTAATTTCAGGATCCGAACTGGATACTATAAACTCCAATGCCGGAATAGAAGCTGTTCGGGTTTCGGACGAAACATTCTTTGTCATAAAAGAGGGGATCAGATACGCAGAGATTAAAAATTCAGGATTTGATATCTCCATTGGACCACTTGTAAATATCTGGGGTATCGGGACTGAAAATCAGGGAGTCCCTGACGATAATGAGATAAGGGATTTACTGCCCCTCATCGGTTCAGAATACATTGTACTGGATGATAATGAGAAAACTGTGTTTCTTACTAAAAAAAGGATGTCTCTCGATCTGGGTGGAATCGCAAAGGGTTATGCTGCGGATGAGGTAAAGAAAATTCTGATCCAGAGGGGCTTTACAAAAGGAATCATCAATCTGGGAGGGAATGTTTTAACATTTGGTGAAAAAGTACCAGGTGTTAAATGGAAAATCGGGATACAGGATCCCACAGATTCCCGGGGTAATTATATCGGAACACTTGCAACAGAAGCTTCGGCAGTTGTTACCTCCGGCATATATGAAAGATTCTTTATCGAAGATGGAAAACGATACCACCACATTCTTGACCCTGATTCAGGATCCCCTGTTGAAAACAATCTACTGAGTATTACAATAATTACGGACAGTGCTATCTCTGCAGATGCTCTATCGACAGTAATATTCTCTGAAGGTCTTGATAAAGGAATAAATTTTCTGGAATCTCTACCGGAAATGGAGGGAATTTTTATTACAAAAGAGAAAAAGGTATATGTGACAAATGGAATAAAGGAAAGCTTTACCCTCTCTTCCCCCGGATTTACACCTGGGAATTAATAAACAAAATCACTTCTCAGTGTAATAAAAAATATAAAATACCCAAATAAGTATGATTTTTTTAATTGTTGTATTGTTTATTGCAATATACCATTTTTTTTATTTGACTTATTCAATATTTGCTTATAATATACGTTAAATTGATTATATACATTACATGCTTTATAATATATATTAAGGAATTGGTAAAATGAAGAAAAAGAGTAAGAGGGAAGCCACCAAGGAAACAGTAATAATTGTTGGTCTGTTATGTTTTATTGCCGGTTATGCTGTTAATGGCCTCGTTGGCAGCGTTAACAGCTTTTCCCGTCAGCCTGTTTCAGCAGGAACAGGTATAATACAGCAGCAGACTACTGACGACAGTGAAGGGCAGTCACAAATTGATATTCTGACAGAGCAGCTGGATAAAAATCCTAAAGATACAACATCCTGGATTAATCTCGGAAACATCTACTTTGATTCAGACAATTTTGATAACGCTATAGCAGCCTATTTAAAGGCATTGGAACTGGAACCGGAAAATCCGGATGTACTTTCTGATCTTGGAGTAATGTACAGGAGGTCAGGAAAATCGGAAAATGCTATAACTGCATTCGACAAGGCTTTTAACATTGATCCCGGACATACCATGTCACTCTTTAACAAAGGAATAGTACAATTTTATGACCTTGACCTGAAAAATGAAGCCCTTGAAACATGGAAGAGGCTTGGAACCATAGATCCAAATTTCAGAATGCCTACAGGAGAACTGATTACTGACTTTTTGAAAACCATAAACTAAAAGGAGAAAACTACAATGAGTGAAACTGAATCTCAAAGCTGGGCACGTGTATTATTCAGGTTTTTCCGTTCTGTGAAACTTGCAATAGTGTTAATTCTGATTATTACATTCACATCAGTAATTGCAACCCTTATTCCCCAGAACAGAGAAATTGCATTCTATACAGAAGATTTCAACAAAATTATATCCTGGCTTATCTTAACTACAGGATTTGATAACTTTTTTAAGTCTTTTATCTTTATAGTCCCTTC
The DNA here is from genome assembly GCA_024280415.1 of Spirochaetota bacterium. Taxonomy (GTDB): domain Bacteria; phylum Spirochaetota; class Spirochaetia; order B11-G9; family B11-G9; genus JAJRQE01. The sequence continues at coordinate 3,820 of JAJRQE010000091.1, forward strand.
ATTTTTGTTCTTCATTAATCTTACCGTCTGTACTGCTGACAGATTAACAGGAAGATTAAAAAGAAAAGCTAAAAAGCGTTTCGGACCGGATATTCTGCATTTCGGACTTCTTCTTCTGATAATCGGAGGGTTGATTACCTTTACGATCAGACAGGAAGCCTTTGTCCGGATGTCGGTTGGAGATGAGGTAAATCTAACTGAAGGCTACACTTTAACCCTGAAAAATTTCGACTTTCTTAAATATGAAAGCGGAAGGCCAAAAGACTGGATCTCTACTGTTGAACTGCGCAAAGACGGCGAAATCATACATGAAGCTTTCCCAATTGAGGTTAACAACCCTTTAAAAGCCGGAAATAAAAATATATATCAAATGTCCTACACTGTTGATAATGTTCTTTATATCTCAGATCCGGACGGGAATGAGTATAAACTTGCTCCCGGTCAGTTTATTCCAGTCGGAGAAGAGGGTATGGTCTTCAGAGATGTTATTCCTGACCCATCAGGCAAAGAAGATTTTAAGGCAATCTTTGACAGATGGGTCGATCATAAAGTTACAGAACGAAAATCACTTTCCATATCGGATACAATTGATATATACACTATTACAGGGATGGATACTCATATGACTTCCGGACTTCAGATTGTAGATGATCCGGGATATTACATAGTACTCATTGGTTTAATACTCTTAACCATTGGCTTATTTTTAACATACTACCAAAAATTGGGGGACAAAAAAATATGATGTCGACTATTGCATTTTTTCTTCTTATAGCAGCAGCTTTTATTCAGATAGTTTTCCTGCTGAGAAAGACCGGTAAACCGGATCCATTTTCACACTATCTCTTACTTGCAGGTTCACTTCTGCTCCTTGCAACAAATGTAGAACGAAGCATTCAAATAGATTTTGTAGCTGTAACTAACACATTTGAATCTCTGGTCTTTTTTGCAGGTGTAATTGCACTTCTTCTCTTTTTATACCGTATCCAGAAACGATGGGATATAATGCAGTTTGTCCTCTTTGGGGGTACTGTAATTGCTATAATTCTACTGGCAGTTGCATCCTCCCCTATTGCTCCTAAAGATATTGAGCCTCCGATTCCTGCTCTTCAGTCTTTTTGGCTGGTTCTTCATGTTACATTCTCATTTATCGGAGAATCATTCTTTGCCCTGAGTTTTGTTACGGCAATCTACTATCTCCTGGTGAAAGATGAAAAAAAGAAACTCAATGCAGACAGACTTACCTACACGGCTATTGCAATCGGATATCCCATATACACCGCAGGAGCACTTATATTTGGTGCAATATGGGCCGAATCTGCATGGGGCAGATACTGGAGCTGGGATCCAAAAGAAACCTGGGCACTGGTAACCTGGCTCGTTTATACTGCTTTCCTCCATGCAAGAATGGTTAAAAGTTTAAGAGGAAAAACTGGAGCTGTACTGGCTATTATAGGTTTTCTGTTTACAATTTTTACATTTTTCGGTGTAAACTTTCTCCTTTCCGGGCTGCACAGCTACGGCTAGACTTAAATTTTTGAATTAAAGACTGGACAAACTCTGGTGATTAGGTAATAATAATCCCCAGAACTGACCAGTCAGTTCTGTCGGAGAAAGAATGCTTATCTATGGAAATATAATAATTACAATCCTCTATTTAATCCTGGCAGCAAGTTATATAGTCAGACTGCACATTAATAGCAAAGCTCTTGATACCTCAAACAGGACTCTTCTTATCATAACGATAGTAACCCATCTTGTTATTATGATCCTGATTGGTGCAACCCGTGGCGTTATTGCATTAACCACGGTTTCTGAAGCTCTCTCGGCACTGACATTGTCAATTGCCCTGACACTTCTTGTTCTGGAACTACGTGTAATGGAAAATTCTCCAGGTGCCTTTATTTCCCCCTTAATATTCTTTCTTCAGCTGATAGCAACGGCGGGCTCCAGAAATCCTATAATTGATAGAAATATAATCCAAATGCCTCTCTTTTCTATTCATACCATAACAACAATTTTTGGTTATACTTTCTTTGTTTACTCTTTTGTTCTCGGGATTATGCACCTTTACCTGCTGGGAAGATTTAAAAGAAAAAAATTTGATAACCTGTTTTTTGAACTCCCTCCCCTTATGGTACTGGAGAAACTGAATATTATTGCTCTCATTGCAGGGTTTATCCTGCTGAGTGTAGGGCTTGTAACAGGAATTAGTCTTGCATACATTGTATGGAAAACAGTTCCCTTTTCAGATCCAAAAATATATCTGTCCCTTATTCTCTGGGTAATTTATCTGCTTAGTCTCCTGACTATAGTAATATTCAAGTTAAAGGGAAGGATGATGAGCTACTGTTCAATTATAGGCTTTATTCTGATACTTGTTATTTTTATGGTTGAAAGTTTTACCAATACAACCATCCATAAATTCTAGGAGAAAATATGTACCCCTTATTCCTGAAGCTTGAAAATGTAAAATGTCTGGTCATTGGAGGTGGTGCTGTTGCAGAACGAAAGATTATAAGCCTAACCGACTCAGGAGCTGAGATCACTATTATCTCACCCACCGTTACAGATAATCTGGGAAAGTTAATTAAACAAAATAGTCTTATCTACTATGAACGGCTTTTTCAAAAAGGGGATACTTCAGGGTTTTTCCTGATAATTGCTGCAACAGACTCCATTGAGGCAAACAAGAGAATCTATGATGAATCAATAAAAAACGGAACACTCATTAACTGCGTTGATGATCCTGAACACTGCAATTTTTATGTACCTGCCCAGATAAGACGTGACGATATTCAAATAGCAGTTTCAAGTTCCGGAAAACTTCCTATGTTTGCAGGTAAACTCCGCGAAATAATTGAAAATATGCTGCCTATGGATATAGGAAAGGAGTTAGACAGGCTTTCGAAGATCAGAACAGAAATTATAACCAGCCTAAAAGATGATCCTGACCTCAAAAAATTAAAACTTAAAACAGTTCTCGAACCGAAAATCGAAGAACTACTTAAAGCAGCAGGTCTTAAATGATAGAAGTCATTGGAATCAATCATGAAACAGCACCCCTTAAAATACGAGAAAATTTAACATTTAGTGACATGGAGAGTATTTTATTTCTTGAGCAGTTGAAAGAAATAGTTGGAGATATTGAAGCAGTCCTTGTTTCCACATGCAACAGAACCGAAATTTACTATTATATCAATGCAAGCTGTCCCCATAAATATTCCGGAAAATTTATTTCCCTTCTGATCAGGAACAGAAAACTGGCTCGGGAAACAGAATCCTATTTCTATATCCATTCCAACAATGATGCTGTACTCCATCTCTTAAGAGTTGCTGCAGGTCTGGAATCTATGGTAATTGGTGAGAATCAAATTCTAGGACAACTTAAAAGTGCCTATCGGACAGGATCCGAAAACAATATGACAGGGACTGTTATTAACAGACTTTTCCATAAAGCTTTCGAAGCAGGAAAAAAAGTCCGTACAGAAACCGAAATCAATGAGGGTGCATCTTCGGTCGGATTTGCAGGAGTAGAACTTGCCCATAAGATTTTCGGAGAGCTTGAAAATAATCCTGTACTCTTGATTGGTGCAGGAGAAACCGGTGAACTTGTACTGCAAAGTTTAAAATCCAGAGGAAGTAAATATATTTCAATTATCAATAGAACAAAAAGCAGAGCAGAAAGGTTATCTGCAAAATTCGAGGTGGAAGTTGAGGACTTTGAGGCTTTGGAGAAAACATTGATAGAATCGGATATTGTAATAACTTCCACATCTGCAGGAAAAGTTCTTCTGGATAAAAACCTAATTTCAAAAGTAATGAAAAAAAGGCGAAAGAAACTCTTTCTGTTAATTGACCTTTCTGTACCGAGAAATATTGATGAATCTGTCAGGGATATACCCAATACCTTTCTCTTTAATATGGATGATCTTAAACAAATAGTTTCTTTTAATAATAATAAACGCAGGGCTGCAGTAAAAAAGGCAGAAATAATAATAAACAGAATTGCAGACGAATACATGATCTGGAAAAAAGGACTTCAGCTTTTACCTACAATAGAAGCACTGAAGCAAAAATTATTCTCCTACTCCGACAATGAATTATCAATTCTAAAGAAAAAAATATCCAAAGAAGAATTTCACTGTGTCAGTCGTTATTCAGACTTTATTACCAAAAAGTATCTTGGCCTGATAATAAAAAACCTCAGAGAAATGTCTGAAAACGGCAGCAACCCTGAACATATAGAATTTGTCAACAGATTATTTGAACTGACACCGAAAACAAATCACCAAAAGAAAAAAGCTGACCCAAAAGGAGAGTGTATTGGGAGTTAAAGTTAGAATTGGTACACGTGGAAGCAAACTGGCACTTATACAGGCCGGAATGGTTAAGGCGCAGCTGGAAAAAACTGACGGATCCCTGGAAGTCGAAATTATCATCATAAAAACAAAGGGAGACAGGATTCTCGACTCACCCCTGTCAAAAATAGGGGATAAAGGGCTATTTACAAAGGAACTGGAAACTGAACTACTGGCAAACCGAATAGATATTGCTGTTCACAGCCTCAAAGATCTTCCCACAGAATTACCCATGGGGATCTGTCTGGGAGGGGTACTGGAACGGGAAGATCCCAGAGACGCTTTTATAAGTAAGGATGGTAAAAAACTCTCCGAAATGCCTGTAGGATCAATTATAGCAACTTCCAGTATTAGACGACGAGCACAGCTGCTTCGAATGAATAAAGGATTTGATATTATTGACATTCGGGGTAATGTTGATACCAGACTTTTAAAACTTGAAAATGGATACTGTGACGGAACTATTCTTGCATGTGCAGGGATGATCAGATCGGGGCTTGAACATAAAATTTCAGAAAAACTTAATCCCAATACAATGCTGCCTGCAGTAAGCCAGGGAATAATTGGAATGGAAATTAATAATAATAATACTGTTATTAAAGAGATTCTTTTAAAAATTACTGATTATAAAACTTCAATTATGGCAGAAGCGGAACGGGCATTTCTCAAAATTATGGATGGGGGATGCCAGACTCCTGTAGGCTGTTACTCAACTATTGATAATTCTGATTTTAAATTTAAAGCTCTGATATTGAGTCCTGATGGAGGGGAAATAGTCACAGCATACCATTCCGGGCCTCTTGAAAATGCCGTTAAAACAGCAATACAAACAGCTTCAGACCTGCTATCCGGAGGGGGTAGTAATATTTTATCTGAAATTAGAAAAGAGATCGGGGAAAAAAATGAAACCTGAAAAAATTGAAGTAATACTTTCTGCAGCATGCCAGCTCTTTGCAGAAAACAATTTTCAGAATGTTTCGATGGAAGAGGTTGCAGTATCTGCAGGTGTAGGGAAAGGAACTCTCTATAACTATTTTCAATCCAAGGATGACCTCTATTTTTCAATTCTCCGATTCAGGCTCGAAAAGCTTTTGGCTGTACTGGAGGAAGCATACAGCAACAGGGATGATTTCCTTCGAAATCTCCGTAGTTTAATACTTCATTTATACTCTTTTATGTCAAAATACCACTATTTCCATCGGATATGGATTAGAGAAGAAAACAGTCTTGAACAGAAGAACAACACTGTAATCCTGGAAATGAGAAATAAAATTCTCAATCTCATAAGGCGAGTATTACTACAGGGTCAATATGAAAAATTGCTCAAAAAGAGTATCAGTATGGATACCTCAGTAGAGCTTATCTACTGCATAATCAACTACATGCCAATGAATCGCAATCCAAAAAACAAAAAGAATATAACAATAGATTTCCTGATGGAGATTCTTTTAACAGGAATTGGAATAAAATATTTAGACATATCCGTCCACTATAAGGAATATAAACATGAAATCAGATAGCATGATAAGAACAGGTAAGGTTTATCTTATTGGCGCCGGTCCGGGTGATATCGGTTTGTTTACCCTGAAAGGAGCAGAATATCTGTCAAAGGCAGATGTTGTTGTATACGATTATCTGAGCAGCACCTCCCTCCTCTCTATGGCAGGAGATAACAGTGAACTCATATATGTCGGGAAAAAGGCCGCTGACCATACCATGACCCAGAGCGACATAAATACTCTGCTGATAAAAAAAGCCAATGAGGGTAAATTGGTCGCACGCCTCAAAGGAGGGGATCCTTATGTTTTCGGCCGGGGTGGAGAAGAGGCTCTTGCGCTCTCAGATGCAGGCATAGAATTTGAGGTAGTTCCCGGAGTTACTGCAGGAATCGCAGCTTCGGCATATGCAGGTATACCATTTACACACAGAGGGATAACATCTACAGCAGGTTTTATTACAGGTCATGAAATGGATGATAAAAATGAAACCGGCATTGACTGGCATTCCATAGCAGGTCTTGGAACTCTTGTCTTTTACATGGGGGTAAAAAATCTTCCGGTTATTGTAAGAAATCTAAAAAAAGAAGGGCTAAAGGGAACTACACCAGCAGCAATTATCCAATGGGGAACGATGAACTCTCAGCGATCGGCAGAAGGAACTCTGGATACGATTGTTGATGTTGTTAAAAAAGAGAATATATCTACTCCAGCCCTTATTGTAATCGGCAATGTTGTCCGCCTGAGATCAAAGCTCAACTGGTTCGAGAAAAAACCGCTTTTCGGGAAAAGAATAGTTGTAACAAGAAGCAGATCTCAGCTATCTGATCTGTCAAAAGAACTGGTAGAACTAGGTGCAGATGTAACAGAATTCCCGACTATAAATATTGTACCTATCCTCAATAATTTGAAACTAAAAAAAGCACTGAGCACTGTTTCGGATAATTCATGGATAATTTTTACTTCTTCAAACAGTGTAGAGATATTCTTTAAAGATATAATGAGTATAAAGGATGTACGAATTTTAGCAGGAGTAAAGGTTGCAGCCATTGGAGCAGCAACAACTGCAAAATTGAGAAATTTCGGGATAAATGCAGATTTAATACCCGAGCAATTTACAGGAGAAGGTTTAATAGATTCCTTCGAAAAAAATAATATAGAGCTGAGTGGGAAAAAAATTCTTATACCCGGAAGTTTAATTTCAAGAAAAACCCTTCCTCTGGCTCTGTCAGCATTGGGAGCTCTTGTAGAAACAGTACCAATCTATGAAACAAAAATTCCCGATTATTCGCCTGATTATATAGATAAAATTTTTAGTAAGAATCCGGATATCTGCACTTTTACTTCATCTTCTACAGTTACAAATCTTATAGATATCCTGAAAAAAATAACAGAAACAGCTATATTTCAAAAATCAATGGGGCCTCAATTGGTCCAATAACTTCAGTAACTGCAAAAAAAGCCGGAATAAATCTAACAGTGGAGTCAGAAATACACACCATCCCCTCCCTTGTTTCGGAAATAATAAAATACATGATGGAAAAGGAAAAATAATGATTGGTATCTCTAAACTATACTGCGGGTCAGTTGAAGCATCTGACCCCCTCCGTTACGGAAGACACTCATCAAAACTCCCCTCACATCTGCTTCAGTTTTCAAAGGACAAGAAACCTGTTGTAGTATGGAATGTAGGACGCCGGTGCAATCTCCGGTGTATTCACTGCTATTCACAATCTCAGGATCTTGATTATCCCGATGAGCTTACAACAGCAGAAGGAAAAGCCCTTATTGATGATCTGGCCCGGTACGGCTCACCTGTTCTTCTCTTCTCCGGAGGGGAGCCTTTAATGAGAGGAGATATTCTGGAATTGATAGGCCACGCCAGGTCGAAAGGGATGAGAGCAGTTCTCTCTACAAATGGAACACTTATTACAGAAACTCTCGCAAAACAGTTAAAAGATCTTGATCTCTCCTATGTAGGAATAAGTCTCGATGGACTCAAAAAAACCCACGATATGTTTCGAGGGAAAAAAGGTGCTTTTGATGAAGCTATTCAGGGATTGCGAAACTGCAAGAAGGCAGACATTAAAGTTGGTCTTCGGTTTACAATAAATAAAAAGAATGTGGAAGATATCCCGGGTATTTTCCAGCTTCTACGAGATGAAGATATTCCCAGAGCCTGTTTCTACCATCTGGTATATACAGGACGGGGCAGCAAGATTATTGACGAGGATCTGACAAAAGAGGACACCAGAAAAACTGTCGACCTGCTGATGGATTTGACAAAAGGACTCTATGAGGATGGCCTTAAAAAGGAGATCCTGACTGTAGATAACCATGCAGACGGGGTTTATCTTTATCTGCGCCTTAAAGAAGAGGATCCCGGGCGGGCAGAGGATGTTCTGTCACTTCTGAAGATGAATGGGGGGAACAGTACAGGTAACGGTATTGGATGTGTAAGCTGGGATGGAGAAGTTTATGCTGACCAGTTCTGGCGACATACTTCCTTCGGGAATGTAAAGAAGAGACCCTTCAGCGAAATATGGACAGATCTGTCAAATCCTTTAATGGCAAAACTTAAGGATAAAAACCCCCATGTAAAGGGGCGATGTGCAAAATGTATCTATCTCGATCTTTGCGGAGGAAACTTCAGAGTCAGGGCGGAAGCAGTAACAGGAGATCTGTGGGCAGAGGATCCCGCCTGCTTCCTTACAGATAAAGAAATTGGAATCAATTAGTTCAATTAGTAAGGAGGAATTATGGCTTTTCCAGTAGAACGAATGAGGCGGATGCGGAGTTCAGAGAATCTAAGACGCCTTGTCAGAGAAACACAACTTTCTGTCAATGATCTGATAATGCCGCTGTTTGTCTGTCCAGGAAAAAATGTAAAAAGTGAAATTTCATCCATGCCCGGCATTTATCATATGTCAGTCGATGTTCTTGTGGAAGAATGCAAACTGATTCGCGATATGGGCATACCCGGAATAATACTTTTCGGTCTTCCTGAATCAAAAGATCCAATGGGAACAGATTCCTACTCTGCAACCGGGATAATCCAGACTGCACTTAGAGAGCTGAAGAGGGAAATAAAAGATCTGCTAATAATAACTGATATATGTTTCTGTGAATACACCTCACATGGACACTGCGGAGTACTTGAACAGGGAACAGTCAACAATGATGCGACCTTGAATCTTCTGGAAAAACAGGTACTTTCTCATGCAGAAGCAGGTGCGGATATGGTAGCCCCCTCAGATATGATGGACGGAAGAGTTGGAGTAATTCGCTCCGCACTTGATTCCCGGGGGTATCAGAATATACCGATAATGGCATATTCAGCAAAATATTCATCTGCATTTTACGGCCCTTTCAGGGAGGCTGCTGATTCAGCTCCTCAGGAAGGTGACAGGAAGGGATACCAGATGGATCCCTCCAACAGTGATGAAGCCGTCAGGGAAACCCATCTTGATATCGAAGAGGGTGCTGATATTGTGATGGTTAAACCTGCCCTCTCCTACCTGGATGTTATACACCGGATAAAACAGGAATTTAAAATTCCTCTGGCTGCATACAATGTCAGCGGTGAATATGCAATGATCAAGGCAGCAGCACGAAATGGATGGATAGATGGAGAAAAAGTTACAATGGAAGTGCTGACATCAATAAAGAGATCCGGAGCCGATATAATTCTTACCTACTCAGCCAAAGAAGCCGCCCATATACTAAACCAAAAGGATTATAAATAAAGATGTCTGTATCCCGTAAAAAACATATACCAAGACTTATTGCATGGGAAGTAACAAGACAGTGTCCTCTAAGATGCAGACACTGCAGAGCATCGGCTGCGAATATTCCCTATGAGGGGGAGCTTAGTACAGACGAGTGCTTTCGCCTCCTGGACAATATAGCTTCTTTTTCAAAACCGATAATGATCCTTACCGGGGGTGAACCCATGGCCAGAGAGGATATCTATGAGATTGCAGAGTATGGAACTTCCCTTGGACTGCGGATGGTGCTGGCTACCTGCGGTGTCCTTATGAATAAAGAGAATACCCGGAAGATGATTGATTCGGGGATTCAGAGGATCAGCCTCAGCCTTGATGGTATGGATGATAAAACACATGATGACTTTAGGCAGGAAAAGGGGGCTTTTGCTGCTGTTATGAATGCTGCAAAACTGGCCAGAGAAGCCGGTCTTGATTTTCAGGTAAATACAACAGTAACAAAGCTTAATTATCTGCAGCTGGAAAATATACTTGACCTTGCAATCGATATAGGGGCTGTCAGTTATCATCCATTCCTCCTCGTCCCCACTGGCAGGGGTAAGGAGATGGCAGAATATGAAATTGATCCGGCCGAATACGAAAAAGTTCTGACATGGGTCTATAAAAAAAGTCTGGATCTTCCAATTCAGATGAAACCTACATGCGCTCCCCACTATTATAGAATTTTTAGACAGGAAGAAGAGAAGGCAGGAAGAAAGGTCTCTGTAGAAACTCATGGTTTAAATGCCATGACAAAGGGGTGTATGGGAGGACAGGGATTTTCATTTATCTCACATACAGGAAAGGTGCAGATCTGCGGATTCCTCGAAGAAGCAGCCGGGAATATCAAAAAGAACGGACTTGATTTTCAGAATGTATGGGAAAACTCAGAACTATTCCTTGAAATGAGAAATCCAAAGGCATATGAAGGTAAATGCGGATACTGCAGGTACCTGGGTGTCTGCGGCGGCTGCAGAGCCAGAGCCTATGCAGAAACAGGTAACTACATGGCAGAGGAACCCTACTGTATCTATATTCCTGAAAATAAAGGGAGTGCATAGAAAATGCTGGAACTTACTGATACTGATAAAAATTTACTCGAAGAAGTACAGCTCGATTTTCCTCTTTTAGAAAGACCCTTCGAAGTAATAGGAAGAAAGATAGGAATATCCGAAGATGAGACTATTGCCAGGATTGCATACCTTAAAGAAGAAAACATAATCAGAGATATATCTGCCATTTTCAAAGCAGAACCTCTTGGGTATAAAAGTACTCTGGTGGCTGTAAAAACTGAAAGCCCTCTGATTACTGCAGAAAAAATTAATATGCATAATGGGGTAAGTCATAATTATCTTAGAGACCACAGATATAATATATGGTTTACCATAACCATTAGGAAAGAACTTGATTTCAAAACAGAAATTACCAATCTTCTTGGATCGGAAATTAGAAATTTCCTCATCCTTCCATCTATAAAAACCTACAAAATTGGTGTTAATTTTAGATTTTCAGAGAAAAAAATAGATTCTATAACTCAAAATATTACTACCCCATCGGCTTCGGGTATAATTGATGAAAAACTGATTATCCTGCTGCAGCAGCCCTTCCCTCTAATTCCCAGACCCTGGGAAAAATACTCAGAGCGGATAAACAGATCTGAATCAGAACTGATTGCAGATATAAAACTTTTAAAGCAATGGGGTGCTTTAAAGAGGATCTCTGCAGTACTGAGGCACAGAAATGCAGGTTATATAGCAAATGGCATGGCCTGTTTTAAAGTTCCTCAACATAGAATTGATGAAGCAGGAAAAATAACCTCTGAATTCTCTGAAGTTTCCCATAGTTATCAGCGTCCTGTTTACCCGGACTGGCAGTATAACCTCTTTGCAATGACTCATAGCAAAACTACCTCTCAGTGTGAAAAAATAATAGACAATATTGCAAAGAAGATTGATGTTGATAAGTACTTTACCCTCTACAGCATAAAAGAGTTTAAAAAAGAAAGAGTAAAATATTTTATGGAGAATGATAAAAAATGAAGTTTTTTATCATTCAGCGGCAGAGACTTTCCGAAGGAAAGTGCTCGTAAGCTATAAACAGGAGGACAGTTATGTTTCATAAATCCGAACAATTATACAAAAGAGCAAAGGAAGTTATTCCTGGAGGGGTAAACAGCCCGGTCAGATCTTTTAACTCTGTTTCGATGAATCCGCTCTATATTTCCCACGGTAAGGGATCAAAAATTACAGATGTGGATGGAAATGAATATATCGATTATGTCGGCTCCTGGGGTCCCTTAATACTGGGACATGGGGATGACAGAATAGTAGAAAAACTTAAAGAGTATATATCCAGAGGAACCAGTTTTGGAGCCAATACAGAAATTGAGATGAAATTTGCAGAACTGATAACTTCAATTTACCCCTCAATTGAAAAAATTCGGATGGTAAATTCCGGAACCGAAGCTACAATGAGTGCCGTACGCCTTGCAAGAGGTTATACAGGAAAGAACAGGATTATTAAATTTGAGGGCTGCTACCATGGGCATGGAGACAGTTTTCTGATTAAAGCAGGGTCAGGTCTCCTTACCCTGGGACTTCCCGGAAGCCCGGGTGTTACTCCCGAAACAGCCTCAAATACTCTAATCGCAGAATATAACAATATCCGGAGTGTTGAAGAACTTATCAGCACCCATGAAGGAGAGATCGCCGCACTCATAGTTGAACCTGTCATGGCAAATGCCGGATTAATACTTCCGGAAAATAATTTTCTGGCTGACCTAAGAAGACTTACTGAAAAACATGGTATTCTCTTAATCTTCGATGAGGTTATTACCGGATTCCGGGTTACCCTGGGAGGGGCTCAGAGTTTTTACAATATTACCCCTGATCTCACTACTCTGGGGAAAATTATCGGCGGAGGGCTTCCTGTAGGTGCATTCGGCGGGAAAAAAGAGATAATGGATCATCTTGCTCCGGAAGGCCCGGTATACCAGGCCGGTACCCTTTCAGGGAATCCTCTGGCAATGGCTGCAGGATACGAGACCATATCAATACTTAAAAAGGAATCTGTATATAAAGAACTTAGGGGAAAAACAAAACAACTCACCGATGGTATTAAAAA
>JAJRQE010000092.1 GCA_024280415.1 Spirochaetota bacterium
ACCCTTAAGTAGAGCGGAGAATATTCTGGTGGGCAGATTGCCGAAAAAAGGGTTTTTTCTGGACAGAGAGCAGATCACTAAAGAGACGGAACGCTGTCTTAAGATGGTGGGGCTGGATTATCTGGATCCCCTGATGCAAATTGAGGAGATCAGTCAGCACGAAGGACAACTAGTGGAAATTGCCAAAGCTCTGGGTAATAATCCCTCGATTCTGGTAATGGATGAACCAACATCCGCTCTGTCAAGAGAAGAAGTTGAACGGTTATTTACTATTATTCACAGTCTTAAAAAACGGGGGCTTGCCGTAGTCTATATATCTCACCATCTTTCTGAGATATTTGAGGTTGCAGACAGGGTAACTGTTTTAAGGGATGGAAGGAAAATAGGAACACGGGATATAGCAGATGTTACAAGTGGTGAACTTGTTCAAATGATGGTCGGTAAATCTGTAACCGAATTTTATTCCCACACAAATCACGCCGGAGATAATAAACGCCTCAGGGTTGAAAATCTATCCAGATTTGGTTTTTTTCATGATGTTTCATTTAGTGCCTATGAAGGTGAAATCCTGGGAATTTGCGGACTTTCAGGAGCAGGACGAAGTGAACTTGCCCGTGTTCTTGTCGGTCTTGATGAAAAGGATGAAGGGAGTGTCTTCCTCGATGGAGAACAACTTTCCCTGAAAAATATGGGAGAAGCCGTAAATAGGGGAATAGTTTATCTGACCGAGAACCGGAAAACAGAAGGTTTGGCTTTACGTCTGGATATTAAAGAAAACATACTGGCCGGACTAATTCCGGAGTTAATAGAGAATGGTGTTTATCAGGATGGTGAGGGTCTGGAAAAGGTGAAAAATCTTATTGATGGTTTATCAATCTATCCTCCTGACCCCTATAGAATAGTAGGGAATTTATCTGGAGGGAATCAGCAGAAAGTTTTACTGGCAAAATGGATGGCCTGTGAGCCAAATGTACTGATTTTAGATGAACCCACCCGGGGTGTAGATATTGGTGCAAAAATGACTATACATCAGTCAATAGAACGCTTAGCAGGGGAAGGAAACACAGTCATTCTAATTTCTTCTGATCTTCCTGAACTTGTTTCATTGTCCAGTCGTATTCTGATTATGCGAAAAGGGAGAATTATTCAAGAGATGCCTAAAGAGGAATGTACAGAGGAAGGTGTGCTCCTTGCTGCAAACGGTGAAGGTTTATAGATATGGAGAAAACAAAATTGAGTGATGCTACGGACGAAGGAATAAGACAGATAGATACAAGAGCAACCAGTGTTAACCTTTTTAGTAAACTAATGCATTATGCTGGAATTTATGCCGTTGCACTTATGTTTCTGCTTATAGGTATAGTACTTCAGGGGCTTGGAATTATTAATAGCTTTCTAACTACTCAGAATCTGCTTAATATTCTTGATGCAGTTTCTATGCTGGGTATAGTAGCTGTTGGAATGGCCTTTGTGACTTATTCGGGGCAATATGCTGACCTTTCTGTTCCTACGACTATGGCCTTAACAGGGATAGTTGCTGTCCAGATGCTAAAATACGGGTTTTTCCCTGCGCTGATTGCAGCAGTTGCAGCCGGGCTTGTTGTAGGTATTATTAATGCAGTTGCTGTAGGAAAGTATAAGGCAAATCCAATAATTTGGACACTTGCAGTTAATTATGTAACTCTTGGAGTAATAAGGCTGGTTTGGGTCAACAAGCAAATTTACCCGGATATGATAGCTAAGACACAGAGAGCCAGTGATCTTTTCGACTCGATATACAGGCTGAGATTTTTTAATAAAATTGCTCTTCCTTTGCTTATGCTTGTTGTACTTGTTTTTATCCTTAATTTTATTATGAAAAAAACAAAATATGGTATGCAGTTAAAAATGACAGGTGCTGCACAAAAAGCTGCAAAGTTTTCCGGAATAAATACAGAAAGAGTTATCGGTACTGCTTTTATAATCTGTGCTCTTACTGCAACTGTAGCTGGTCTTACAATAACATCATTGTCAAGAGTTGGTGCCTGGTACAATGGGACGGGGTATGATTTTAAAGCTGTTACAGCGATTGTAATCGGTGGAATGACCCTTGCTGGCGGACGGGGATCTATAGTTGGAGTTCTTGGAGGAGTTCTAATTATAGGGCTTATGAATAATATAATGACTCTTCTGGGGGTAGGTACTTTTTCCCAGGATATGATCAGGGGTTTTATTTTTATACTGGTTGTTGGCATAAATGCCAAATCATTACGAAGTATGGGGCGTGACGATGCTTAAGAAAAATATTACTAAAGCTTCAATGCTGACATTTGCAGATAGAAACAGAATATATATTCTTTTCATTGTTGTTTTTCTTTTTATGACTCTATTTGCTCCAAGATTTTTTAATGTTTTTAATCTGACTACAATAATGCGAACTATGGCTATGAATGCGACTGTTGCAATTGGATTTACTGTTATTCTAATAATTGGCCAGATTGATTTTACAATTGGTACAGTAATTACTCTATCAGGTATAATTGGACTTGGATTAAAGGAGTATATAGGGTTTGGAGGCAGTGTCCCTGTTGCTATTTTGGCAGGGGGACTAATTGGTCTTATCAATGGCCTTTTAGTTGCAAAAGCAAAAATAAATTCTTTCATTGTAACCCTCGGAATGATGACCATTCTCCAGGGAGCTATATACACTTTTACAGGTGGTAACACAATTAGTCTTTCTTCGGAAGATGCTTTTGCCGTCTCTGACTGGTTGTCGGATATGATATTTCCTCTTATTACACCAAGAATTTTAATTACTATTGTGTTAGTTACAGCCGCTTCAATATTTATGAAAAAAACCAGAACCGGTCGCAATTTTTATATGATTGGCGGAAACAAACATACTGCCTGGCTTGCAGGCATAAATACAGATAAATACACTATATCAGCGTTTATTCTTTCAGGTGTTACGGCTGCTGTTGGTGGTGTCTTTTTTGCTATGGAGAGTGCAGCAGCTACTTTAAATATGGGTACTTCCTCTTTGATGTACGTAATATCAGCAGCAATAATTGGCGGTACTGCCATGTCCGGTGGTAAGGGTGGTGTGTTTAACTCTTTTGTTGCGATTTTAATGCTGGATGTTTTATATAATGGAATTATACTTTTTGGTTTAGGTAATGAAGTTAAAATATTTATTGCCGGATTTATTCTTGCTTCTGTAGTTCTCTATGAAGCTTTTGCAATTTATAAACATGAGAAAGTAATTGGACAGAGGCCGGAGCTTTTAAAGGAGCTTGAATTACAAAATGCCCAAAAATAGGTTTTGTTAAAACCTTTTGGAAATATTTTCACGAAATTTAACGGAGGAAGAAATGAAAAAAATTGGTATTATCCTTTTTAGTCTGTTGTTTATGCTGGCTGCAACTGGATTTGTGTTTGCCGGAGGTGCTTCTGAAGAGAATACAGTAGCTGATGCTGGTAATCTGGAAGCTTCATTGGCAGTAGATGTATCTATCTTAAAAGCTGCTGACGGACAGGCTCTCATTAAGCTGGGTGGCGCTGAACGTGTAGTACCTGCAAGACCTGCAGATCCTTCTGCACTACCGGAAGAAGATCCCCTGCATTGGTGGGATATGGAATTCGCCGGTGAAATTACAAATAAGCAGAATATTCCTGAATCTCCTGCAGATGGAGCAATTGGTAAGAAAATTACTATGATTGTTCATGGTGATCATCCCTGGACAACTGCATGTACAAATGGTGCGCAGAAAGTTGCTGATGCATACAGTATGGATCTGAAGATACAGTCTCCAAACTGGGATCTGGCAGTTCAGAACCAGATGATTGATCAGGCTATTAACGAAAGACCTGATATGATTCTTCTAATTCCTCTGGATGCTAAAACAGCTCTTCAGCAGGCAAGAAAAATTAATAAGGCTGGAATACCTTTAATCCTTTTCAACATGCTTCCGGAAGCAGCCGCAATGGACTATGCTATAGCATGGACCGGACCGGATGACTTTGGTCAGATGAGAAAGCTTGCACGTGTATTTGCTGATAAGCTTGGTAAAACAGGTGGAGTTGCCTATGTACAGCATGCACCTGGTGGATCACCATATTTTGCCCGAAGCTGGGGTCCTATATCTGAATTGGCTCAATATGCCCCTGATATCAAAGTATTGGACAAACAGGCTCCTGGATTTGAAGCTGATAAAACAATGCAGCTGGTTTCTGACTGGCTAACACGTTTTGGAAATGACCTTACCGGAATTTTTGCAGCAGACGATTCTGCTCAGGCTCTGGGAATTATAGAAGCTCTTAAAAAAGCAGGCAGAGAAGATGTTGTTGTTGTAGCCGCCGGTAACAGTAAGGTTGGAATGGATCTTATTAAAGATGGCGGATTGTATGCGATTACATACCAGACAGCAGAAGGTGATGGTGCTTTGGCAGTAAAAACCGCTGCAGACTGGTTTAACGGCCTGGATATAGCTGCTATTACAAATATTCCACAGCATATTATAACTCCAGCAGATGTAGAAAATTTTTATCCCCCACAGTGGTAAGGATGCATACCCGAGCAGGGACGTAGTTCCGACCAGGGTAGGGATGCTGAGATCGTTCCTCAGGACTACGTCCTTCCGGTACGACTCACTCCCGACCAGGGTAAGGCAAATTATTTAATAATAAGAAGCCGCAGAGTAAAATCTGCGGCTTTGTTATATTCCGGAAGGTATTATCAGGATTTAATTGATCCGGCAACCATTCCTTTTATAATATATTTTTGAGCCGCAAGAAAAAATATAATTATCGGTATTATAGCCATGAGGATTGCAGTTAATATTAAATCCCACTGTTTTACATAGGCACCTGCAAAGTTTGCAACTGCCAGAGGAATTGTCTGAACCCGGTTTCCTTTTCCAAGTATCAAAAGGGGAAGAAGGTAGTCATTCCAGATCCAAATCCCATTAAGAATTAGAACAGTTGCATGAATAGGACTTAGCAGGGGAGAGATTATCTGATAGAAAATCTGATCTTTTCTGCATCCGTCAATTGTAGCAGCCTCTTCCAGTTCGTATGGAATACTCTTTATAAATCCATGAAACATGAATATAGACAGGGAAAGACCGAAGCCAAGATATGAAAAAATAAGACCCCAATGAGTTCTAAGAAGTTTAATTCCTGTAATTTCATATATTTTTCTGTACCACGAAAGTAAGGGGAACATAACTATCTGAAATGGAATAACCATAGCTGCTACAAAAATCAGAAATATAAATTTTGATATTTTGGAATTATTACGAACAAGTACCCATGCAGCCTGGGAAGAGAATATATTAATTATAACAAGAGATCCTACTGTAACGACTATACTTGTCATAAATGAGGAGGGATAGCTGATATTAGGATTTGTCCAGATGGATTTTATATTAACAAATACCATTCCCCAGTTTTCAGGAAGAGACATAGGGTACTGGGTTACCGAAAAGGAGTCTTTGGCTGAATTTATAACAAGGATAAAAAATGGGAGCAGGAAAAGAATGAAAACCATAAATGTAATTATTTCGAGTATGGATCTGTTCTTCTTTATCTCAATCACATCTCCACCTCTTTTTTCTTATTTATAGTTACCTGGACTACAGAGACAACGACCAGAACCGCAAAAAATATTACTGCCCTTGCCTGACCTTCAGCAAGCATATTTTTTATGAAAGCAGTATTGTAGATATTAAGAGAAAGAAGTTCTGTTCCGAAAAGGGGGGTATTTCTGAACATGGCAGATGGACCTCCTGCTGTTAAGGAAACATTAACATCGAATTGTTTGAATGACTGGACAAGAGTCAGGAACATTGTAATCGTAAAAGCCTGAGCTACCATGGGTACTGTAATTTTTAGAAATTTCTGGAATTCATTGGCACCGTCAATGGTGGCTGCCTCAAAGAGAGACTCCGGTACTCCTTCTATTGCTGCAATATAGATCATCATTATATATCCTGCATATTGCCAGGTCCCTACAATTACCAGTGCTGCAACTGAGGATCCAACTTTACTTAAAATTAAATTTTCCGGATTGGCAAGTCCGGAAAGTAATGGAATTGCGTTCCCAATAGCAGGGAGAGCGTTGTTAAAAATAAACTGCCAGATATAACCAAGGACGAGCCCTCCGATTAGATTTGGTATAAAGAAACCCACCCTGTAAATATTGCGAAGCTTGAGTTTGCTTGTTACAACCAGGGCAAGAATAAGTGCTGTTGCATTTATTACAACAACATTCAATACTGTATAGAGTGTTGTTATAAGAAATGAGTACAAAAAAGTCGGATCCCCTAAGCTGGTACGGAAATTTGTAAATCCTATCCACTGTAATGTGAAATTAGCCCTGGCAGAAGAACTCCAGTTGGTAAAAGAATAAAAAATACCCATGAAGAAAGGTATTATAATTACCATTATAAAAGTAAAAAGAACAGGAGCAAGAAACAGCCAGAAAATAAATGAACTGTTTTTCTGTTTTTTCATTGGAGCCTCCATAGGATATTTTTTAAAAGAACCGGACAGGTGTAATACCTGCCCGGCAATGAAATTATCTACTATTTTAACCCTTGTAAGGCATTTGTCATAAGTTCGATAAATTTGGCTTTATCAATTGAACCGTTTGCAAACTGATTGTAAATTGGTGCAAGAGTAAGGTCTCTGAAATCACCTGTAAAATTATACTGGTTCCAGGAATAAACCTTTCCTTCTCCAGCCCACATCTGTACAGATTTGGAAAGCTGTCCCGATGGGTTCAGTTTTACGTTACCGTAGGCAGGAATCATACCTGCTTTATTGACCATAAAATCCTGTCCTTCAGTGGTATAAACCATGTCATTCAGGAATTGTTTGGCTGCTTCAATATTTTCTGATTTGGAATTTATAACGTAGAAAGAGGGTGCTGCAACAAAGATGCCGTCAGTAGCTGTATGCATGGATCCGTGGGGTGCAAATGCCATTTCAAAAGTTGCTCCGGCAGATTTCATATTAGGGTCAACCCAGTTTCCCTGATGTAGAAATACTGATTTTCCGGTTGCAAACGCACCAACCTGAGAATCATAATTCCCTGTTGTAAGTACAGCTTTGTCTGCAAACATAAAGAGCAGTTCAACCCAGTCAGCATATTCTGACAATCTTTTAGCATCAACTTCACCTTTCAGAAGCTGGTTTACTACAGAAAGATCCCCGTAGGGCAGACCATTGGAGAGCAGGGAGTTAAAATTATGGTGAGCTGTTACCCATCCCATTTCAGGTCCTGCAGCCATCGAAACAACAGAATCGATACCAAGTTCAACTTTCATGGAATCAAGTTTTTCAAAGGCGGATTTATAAGCACTATAGTTGTCCAGACTCTTTGGATCTATTCCTGCTTTTTTAAGCATATCTGCATTGTAGGCCATTCCCCAGCCTTCTACAGCTACAGGGAAACCATAGACTTTTCCGTCTTTTTTGAACGCAACAGAGGTGTCACCAGTCCATTTCTCATTGGATAGGTCAAGAATAATGCCTTCCCATTCTTTGTAGTCTTCAATACCTGCAATAATGAATATATCAGGCATATCCCCGGCAGCAAAATCAGCTTTAAGCTGCTGTCCCAGAGTTATTGAAGAACTTCCTCCAACAGACTTAACAATAACTGTATTACCTGTCAGGCCGTTCCAGGCTTTGGCATAATCCTTTAAGGCTCCGTCAATTTCTGGTTTGTTCTGCATCAGTGTAATTGTTGCAGATTTTCCAGTAGAACTCTCCTTGCTTCCTGCTGCGAAAACACTTCCCATGAGAGCCACCATAATGACGACTACAATTAATAACTTTTTCATGAAAATCTCCTTTCCTTCTCTTTGGAAGGTCTTTAAATATCGAGGCTCCTGCAAAATCACTATTTTGCAAGATACCTTTCCTAAATAGTTTGCTAATTCAAAAATTGCTGATTTTTGAAATTAGCTTTATCATCAATCCAATATTGATGATAAATCTATTGATTCAGTTGACCATAAGTCAACATGATTCACGTATAATAAGTGATGGTTTTACCACCTCCTGCATTAGTTCCCTGCTGTTCTGATCCTCTTCCATAATTTCAGTGAGTCTTTTGCAGGCTTTTACTGCCAGGGTTTCTTTGGGCTGATGAATAGTTGTAAGATGGGGACTAAAATAAGTCCCAAGCTCTATATCATCATATCCAACCACCCTAATATCTTCAGGTACACGATATTCCAATTCGTTCAGAGCTTTTATGACTCCAAGAGCCATAATATCTGCATGAACAAAAATTCCATCAATAGATGAGAGGATCTCTTTGTTGTTTCTGATAATATTTTCACCGTTATCAAAAGTACATTTGGCGTCAATTATCAGGTTTTTATCTATTTTTAGTTTATGATTGTTCATTGACTGAAGAAAGCCTTCCCTTCTGTCAATAATTTCAGGATGATCTGATTCTATGGAAATACACATAATATTCCTGCAACCGTGTTCAATCAGATGATCTGTGGCCAGTATTCCCCCAGTGAGATTATCACTGAAAATATAGTTAATTGATTCTGCTGAATAGTACTTTGGACGATAATGCAGCTGAATTACAGGAATTGAGTGTTTTTTTAAAAAAAAGTAGTCATCTGCAGCTATCATTGATTCCATAATAATAAAGGCATCTATTTTATGCTGTCTGGTCAGTCTTCTGATGTTACTTGAAGAATTTTCTCCATTTATGCTGTAACTCGGGATAAAATCAATACCAGCTCGGTCGAGTTCACTCATTGTCTGTGAAATTAAAGCACTGCAGAAGAGGGAAGCACTGTAATCTGTATTAAGTTCCGGATGAATAATCCCCACTGTCCCTGTTTTTTGTGTACTGAGACTCCTGGCTCCTGCATTGAACTCAAAATCAAATTTCTCTGCGATTTCAATAATTTTTCGCTTTGTCCCGGCATTTACCTTTGGACTGTCATTCAGGCTTCTGGATACTGTTGAATGGCTTACTCCTGCTATTTTGGCAATGTCCTTAATGGTAATATTGATTTTTTTACTCCTTTTTTCAATTACACACGTGTGCATACTTGATTAAAGTTTGCATTAATATTAAATAAAGTCAAGAGTGAATAAAGAGGTAAAGTTGTAAAAGTATTTATGGAAAAAAAATGGTGGCATAGTTCCGTTGTATATCAGGTGTATCCCAGAAGTTTTTATGATTCAAACAATGATGGAGTAGGTGATCTGAAGGGGATTATAGAGAAACTACCCTACCTTCAGAATCTGGGGGTGGATATTCTCTGGCTCAGTCCTGTATATAGTTCGCCAATGGATGATAATGGTTATGATATTTCAGATTACTACTCTATTGCTCCTGAGTTTGGAACTCTTGGAGATATGGATGAACTCATAGGGGAGGCTGGAAGGGTTGGCATAAAAATTATGATGGATGTAGTTGTAAACCATACCAGTGATGAGCATCCATGGTTCATAGAATCTTCTAAGGACAGGGAAAATCCCAAACGTGACTGGTATATCTGGAAGAATCCCGGAGCCGATGGAGGTGTTCCAAATAACTGGATCTCATTTTTTTCGGGAACTACCTGGGAATTTGATGAGAGGACGGAGCAGTACTATCTGCATCTGTTCAGCAAAAAGCAGCCTGACTTAAACTGGGAAAATTCTGCCCTCCGGGAAGAAATATATAAAATGATCAACTGGTGGCTTGATAAAGGGGTAATGGGCTTGAGGCTGGATGTCATTAATGGATTATCAAAACCTCATGATTATAGAAATGGAGATCCAGATCTTCCTCTCCCTGGAGCTGAATTATATATGAATGGTCCCAGGATACACTCATATCTTAAAGAGATGAATGAAAAAGTCTTTTCATTACATGATGTTGTAACCGTTGGGGAAACTAATTTTGTGGCTCCCTCTTTGGCAATAAAATATACCTCACAGGACAGGAACGAACTGGATATGGTATTTCAGTTTGAGCATATGTCTGTTGATGCCGGACCTGAAGGGAAATGGGATCCGGTTCCCCTGGATTTTATCAGATTGAAGAATATTCTTTCCAAATGGCAGAACAAGTTGTACGGAAAGGGCTGGAACTCTCTATACTGGAATAATCATGATCAGCCCAGAGCTATATCCAGGTTCGGTAACGATAAAAAGTACAGGGTGGAAAGTGCTAAAATGCTGGCAACTGTAATACATCTAATGCAGGGTACTCCGTTTATCTATCAGGGAGAAGAGATCGGTATGACCAACTGCTCTTTTGATTCTCCTGAAGAATACAGGGATATCGAAACTGTTAACTACTATAAGAAGGCGGTGCAGGAGAAGGGATTTTCAGAAAAAACAGTACTGGAAAAAATTGGGAAAGTCAGCAGAGATAATGCACGGACTCCAATGCAGTGGGACAGCAGTACCAATGGGGGCTTTTCGAGTGGGATTCCCTGGATAAAAATCAATCCGTCATACGAATCGGTAAATGTTGAAAAGGCTATAGAGGATAAAGATTCTATTTTTTACTATTACAGGAAGCTGATCAAACTTCGAAAGAGTAATAAATACGGTGATCTTATTGTGTATGGGAAATATAAACTTCTTATGGAAAATCACAGGAGTCTTTTTGTCTACACCAGATGGGATGAAGGGCAGAAATTACTGGTTATCTGCAATTTTGGAGAGCAAAGGGAAGAGTTTTTTCCAGAGGGTGAAATTGAGATGACACACACCAATGTTCTCCTGTCAAATTACTCCAGGGGAGAAATTGCAGCGGATAAGATAGTTCTCAGACCCTATGAGAGTCTGGTTCTGGAATGCCTCCATCATTAGCATGGCGCAACGAAAAGAGCTCGGTTAGTTTGAATACTCTATCTGAATATTGACTTTCTAATCGAACTGAACTATTTTCCAGTACTCAATAGCAAGCTGTATCTTGTTATCTGTATCCGAGTCCCATCTGTTCCTCCCTTTTTCGGAGTAAAAGAGATAAAGTTTATCCTTAAAGATGCGCCAGATATCGTATTTCCCCTTTACTTTCTCTCCTTCAGAGAGTCCGTTTGCACAGAAACCTCCGAATTGAGGAGCATACATTTTCGGATCTGATTTAAAAAGATCGAGATTTTCTTTTGACTCGAAACGCCATTCGGCATCGCTCCAGACCGTACTGAACTCCGCACTCCCTTTCCGTGGGGATCCCTGGGTAAAATATGCCACACTATCATATCCCTTAATAGCTATGTTGTCAAAAAAAACAGTATAGACTTCCCCTGCATAGATACTAATTCCTGCAGCTGAAAGGTAGAGCAGTGTTAATCCTGCTATTATTATCTTTTTCATATATATAGTGTACAGATTCAATCAGGAATAGACAAATCAGATGCATTTGGTAATCCTGAAGTACCTATCAGTTTCTGATATTAGAAAATCCTTTCGTATTAAAATGTGGATTTATATCAAAAAAACTTTGTTTATAGGTATGGATAGTGTATTATTAGAACCGTTATCTAAAAAGAGGATTTGTTTGAAAGTAAGTTTTACTAAAGCAGAGAGACTTTTACAGATGGAAAGTCTAATCTCAAATCACTCTGGAATAAGACGTTCTGAGCTTGCTCTGCGTCTGGGGGTTCACAGATCCACAATCAGCAGAGATATTGTAGAACTTTCGGTCTTGTATCCTTTAACAGAGGATCAGGCAGGTGGACTTTCTTTTATTGATGGTTATTCATTGGATTCTATAACCTTTTCATCGTATGAGGCTGTTTATGTGTATCTTGCCTGTAAGTTAATTACCGATACCCTGGACAGACACAGTCCGTATGCAGCTTCGGCCATAAGAAAGCTGGGAAGCGCCATTCAGAGAATTTCTCCTTCTCTAAGTGATGTCATGATAACTGATGCGGATAAACTGGATGGCAGCCGTCAGATAATAGATAAAACATTTTTATCAGTTCTGGAGATGCTGACTGAAGGCTGGATAAAGCATAATATTGTAAAGCTGGAATACAATTCTCCAAGTCATGAAGAACTTAGGATTTATGAGGTAGGAATACTAAAAATCCTGCCTAATCGTATGGGTGGTACCTTTGTTGTTCTTACTTACCAAAAACATGAGAAAAAACTTCGTTTATTTCGAATAGACAGGATTAAAAGTGTTACTCATCTTGACCATAAATTTGAGATTCCGGTTAATCTTGCAGTGGAGAGAAAACTAAATGAGGCCTGGAGTATCTGGTTTAAGGATGGTAATCCGGTACCAGTTAAGTTGAAGTTCTCTTCTAAAGTTTCCCTCCGGGTTACAGAGTCCCAATGGCATCCCTCTCAGAAATTAACAGTTCTGAATAATGGAGAACTTCTTGCAGAATTTAAAATCTCAGAACCGGATGAGATGTATCCCTGGATACGGGGCTGGGGTGAGGATGTGGAAATCCTGGAACCGGAGTATCTGCGCCGGAGATTTATTAGAGAGATAAAAAAGATGGGAAAAAAGTATGGAATTTAATAAATGTGTTGCAGTAGGTGCAACAGGTATGGGGTAGGATGATTAGTAAGTTCATGGAATATGTGGCTAAAATCATTGATCTGTGTGGTTTTAAGAGATCGGAAATCTGATGGATTTGTGGAATGGTTTGTAATAGAGTTGATAGTTGATGATATGATGGGAGAAATAAAGTAGTGCAAAAGAAGATATATCTGGCACATACTGCAAATGAAAAGAAGGAAGTACATTCATTGTATGATCATCTGATAAACACTGCTTATATAGCAACTGGATTCGCTTTTAATAAAGACATGGAAGAAATATTAAAGGTAGCAGGTCTTTTACATGATTTAGGAAAATATCAGGATGAGTTTCAGAATTATTTATTAAAGGGTGGAAGAAGAGGAAGTGTACCTCATGCCAAATGGGGGGCAATGTTAGCGCGTAAATTATCTGATATGTCTAAAGATAAGGGGTATCAGGAATTGTCATTTTGTATTGATGGTCATCATGCAGGAATTCCCGACTACTCAAAATGGGATAAAGAGCATACATATATACCTGATGATGATATTGAAACAAAATCAAAATTAAAAGATCTTCTAAGGACTTTTCTTGATGAAACTCAATTAGAACAAAAAGATTTGTTAATTAATGAATCCAATATAAAAAGTTTAAATGATCACGAAAATGAACTTCTAACACGGTATATTTTTAGTGCATTAACAGATGCGGACTGGCTTGATACTGAATCTCATTTTGATTCTGAAAAGTCAAAATCCCGTAGTAAAATTGAATTTAATCCTGATTTGTTAATTGAAAAACTTGATAATTTTTTTATGACGATGGAAAAGGATGGAGAAATAAACAAATTGCGTAATAATGTTCGAAACTTTGCAGTATCCAAAGCCAAAGATCCGGGTGGTTTTTTTACACTCAACTTGCCAACGGGGCTTGGAAAAACATATACATCCGTGTTCTGGGCACTTCATCACGCAAAAGCTAATAATCTTAAACGTATTATCATAGTATTACCTTTTATAAGCATCATTGATCAAACTGCCCAAATTCTTAAAGAGAGATTTGGAGAAGAAATTGTATTGGAACATCATTCAAATTTTACCGTAGAAGAAAACGATGAGAATGAATATAATCCAAGGAAGCTTGCTTGTGAAAACTGGGATTATCCAATAATTATCACTACCACGGTACAATTTTTCGAATCACTTTTCAGTAATAAATCTTCAAAATGTCGAAAACTACATAATATTGCTGAATCTGTTGTAATATTTGATGAAGTTCAATCTTTACCTAAAGAAGTAGTTCTTCCCAGTTTAACTATGTTGATGAGTTTTCAAAAACTATTAAAAACCAGTTTTTTATTCTGTACAGCCACACTTCCGGCATTCAGGAAAAGAGATGATTTTGATGGTATAGATCATATGACTTCTCTTGTCGAAAATCCAGAAAACCTTTTTAAAATTACAAAACGTGTTGAATATCAAGTTCTAAATAATTTTCAGAATGTTGATGTAGATTCTTTATTTGACTCAGTATTGGAAACAAAGAAGTCTGTTCTTGTTATCTTGAACACAAAAAAAGATACTCTACTGCTTTTTAACAGACTACAACAGACTGCCGTTGAATGGGATAAAGTCTACCATCTTTCAACCAATATGTGCCCGGATCATCGTAAAAAGATTATTAAAAGTATACGTAAAGATTTGATGGAAAAAAATAAAATCATAATATCTTCAACACAACTAATAGAAGCAGGTGTTGATTTTGATTTTCCTGTAGTGTTCAGAGCATTAGCACCTTTGGAATCCATTATACAATCTGCAGGTCGTTGTAACAGGGAAGGCAAGCTAAATGAACCAGGAAAGGTATTTCTGTTTCAGTTTGAAGGGAATGGAATGCCGGATAAAACATATAGGGCTTGTGCTGATCATGCAAAAAATTTAATTTCTGAGGATATAAATTTATTATATGAGTATGACTTTTTTGAGGAGTATTATCGTCAGATATTAAGCCTCTATGTTAATGCGGATAAGAAGGGTATTAACGATGAACGTAAAAAATGGAATTTTAAAACAGTCAACGATCTGTATTCTATTATTGACAATCCGACAGAAGCTGTTTTTATAAAAGATTATAATACAGAGAGTATTTCGTTATATAAATCAATTGAGTACAAGCCATTTCTTTCCCGAGCTGATTTTCGTAAGATTCAAAATTATTCGGTTAATGTGTATTCTTATTTCCTGCAAAAGAATTTCGGTTGGTTTTTAGAGATGGAAAATGGATTAAAAATCTGGAATGCTCCTTATAGTAATGAAACAGGGATTTCTTTAAATCCTGAAGAAGATGTGGATTGGAATGTTTAAGTAGGAGGTATACATGCTTGATAAACAGATTATACGGGTTAAAGTGACAGCCGATTTCGCATGCTTCACACGGCCGGATTTAAAGGTTGAAAGGATGACTTATCCCTGTATGACCCCGTCAGCGGCGCGGGGTGTTCTGGATTCGATTCTGTGGAAACCGGAGTTTAAGTGGTATATAAGGCGAATTCTTGTTTTAAAACAAGTAAAATTCTTTTCGATTAAACGAAATGAAATCAATTCGAAACAAGGCAGGAGCATTATTGTAGTTGATAAAATTGGTTTTAACGGGAAGCCTGTTTTTAGAAGTCAACGTAACAGCATAATTCTAAAAGATGTTTCTTATATTATTGAAGCGTCAGTTTATATTGATGGATTTTCCGATAAAAACCCGCCGACAAAATATGTTGAAATGTTTCGAAGAAGAGTTAGAAAGGGTCAATGCTGGAGAAGACCTTATCTGGGTACACGGGAATTGTCAGCAGAATTTATGCCAGCTGATGAGTCCGATCAACCTATAGGAGATACAATACCGATTGGAAGTATGCTTTTTGATATCTTCTACAATGAACAAGGTAAGCCGGAGCCAATCTTTTTTTATGATGTCGCTGTAAAAAATGGAATTCTTGACTGTGAGGTGCCTGAAAATGAACAGTTATTGAAATCTACACATATTCAGCCGGAAATTGATGAATCAATTGCTAAAGAAATTTCCAATTTAAATGGTAATGAATTGGAGGTTGTTCAATGATTAAAGAATTAAGTGACCTTGGTAAGAAATTGAGAGAGGAAGAATCTGATAATAGACTGATTCATGATGCTCTAAAAGAAGAACCAATGGCTATAGATCTTGTAATACGGAATGATGGATCTTTCAGAAGCTTTATTTTATTCGACAAGATTCCAACTACAGTAGAAGCTCTTTCATCAAAAAAAGGGAAAGCCCGTTTGTTGCTTGATAAACCTGAAGAGGTGTTAGGCTATAAAGAGGAATTGAAAAAGCATCAATTGTTTATTGATAAAATACAAGTGTATAGTAAGGTAGGAGAAATAAAACCGGTTTTATTGTTTTATGGAGATAATAAAATTAATGGATTAGAAGTCGCTTTAAAAGAATTTGAAAAAGCAATCCCAGAAAAGGAAAGAGCTAATAATATTGCTTTTCGAATATTTAATCAAGATAAACGGATCCATGAAGAATCTGCTGTTTATAAAGCTATTATAAAAAATTATGAAAGGATACAGTCTGAACAGCTTTCAAAAAAAGCATTGACCTGTTCTATTTGTGGTGAAAAAAATTATCCTGTGGTAGATACTCCTCATGGCATGATTAAAAAGGTGCCCGATGGTCAGAAGGCTGGATGTGCCTTAGTTTCTTATAATGCAAAGGCGTTTGAATCTTATGGTCTTGCAGGTAACCTAAACTCAAAAATATGCACAAATTGTGCTAGAACGTACGTAGAAGGTTTAAATTGGCTTTTGTCGAATGGTAAAACTATCAATTTTAAAACAAAAAACGGGAAGGGAAAGCAAAGATTTCAATATTCTAACCGCAAAAACTTTGGGTCAGATACAGCCATTGTTTTTTGGACACGATCCAATGAAATTGTAAAAGAACTGGATCTTATCAATGAGACAATTGATCTGGATATTTTTGAGGCAATAGACAAAAATTTAAAGCCGGATGAAAAAGAAGTTAGATCCGAAGAATTACAGTTACTTCTAAATTCTCCTTTTTCAGCTAAAATCGAAAGTCTCTCCAATGTTGACATTGATAGATTTTATGCATGTATACTATCTGGCGCGGCAGCTCGTATAGCGATAAGAGATTGGATAGAAATCAGTATTTCACAGGTAAAAAATAATATTAAAAAATGGTTCAATGATATCGGAATTATTAGAATTGAAAATGACCGGGTTAAAACAGCATTTTATTCAATTAAGCATCTTTCTGAATCTTGCGCTATTCATCGTAAAAAAGAATCAGATGGAAAATCCTATTACTCATGTGATTACAAAGATCCAATTATTAGTAGGGTTGGTACAATATTATGGAATATTGCATTGCGAGACCAAAGACCCCCCATATCTATCATTGATAAGGTAATGCGGAGAATAAAATCAGAAGAAGGCAGAATTAATGGACAAAGAGCATCTTTAATTAAATTGATATTAAATAGAAATAACAATGGAGGCGTTATGATTCAGGAAAAATTGGATACCGATAATAAAGCTACGGCTTATATATGCGGTAGAATATTTTCTGTGCTGGAAAGTATTCAGAGAGCGGCATTGGGGAAAAATATCAATGCTGGGATAAGGGAGCGGTTTTTTAGTTTTGCTTCAACTAGTCCTTCTTCAGCATTTGGAAGGCTTATGAAAATGAGCCAAAATCATTTGTCAAAACTGAAAGGTGAAAAACCAGGTTTTGCAGTGGTTCTTGATAAAGAATTGCAAGAACTTTTCAGTAATATTAAGGAGTTTCCTGTTGTCTTCAGTCTTGAAGAGCAGGGACAATTTGCTATTGGATATTATCATCAGAAGCAAGATAATTTTCGTAAAGCTATTGAAAAAGATGATTATAAAGCGATTATTGAGGAGGAAGAAGAATGAGCGAAGTAATAAAAAACCGATATGATTTTATTTTTTTATTTGATGTTAAGGATGGCAATCCAAATGGTGATCCTGATCAGGCTAATCTGCCGCGTGCAGATGTGGAAAATCAACAGGGATTGGTTACTGACGTCTGTATTAAAAGAAAGGTTCGTAATTATGTTATGTTAAGGCATGAACTGAAAGCTCCTTATGATATTTTTATCCGACAGGATAATATTCTCAATAATATTATTGACCAATCAGGAGAAAAGCCGCAAGAGCGGCAAAAAAATCTTTGTGAGAATTATTTTGATATACGTACTTTTGGTGCAGTTTTGAGTACAGGTGAAGGAGCTGGTACTGTACGAGGGCCTGTTCAATTTACTTTTTCTCGTTCAGTGGATCGCATATACCAGGCAGAGCATTCAATTACCCGGTGTGCTGTTACCACTGAAAAAGAGGCCAAAGCCCAGGAATCAAGAGAACACGCATCTACATTTGGAAGAAAATCGACCGTACCATATGCGCTGTATCGAATGCATGGATTTATCTCAACTGTTGATGCTATTAAATCAGGCTTTTCAGGAGCAGATCTGGAATTATTATGGGAGTCCCTTTTAAATGCTTTTGAACATGATAGAGCAGCGGCCCGCGGTGAGATGAATCCAAGGAAATTGATAATCTTTAAACATGAAAGTCATCTTGGAAATGCAAGATCGGGACAGCTTTTCGAACGTATCAGTATACAGAAAAGCAAGGAACTTCCTCGTGCTTGGAGTGATTACGATATTAACATTGACAAACAGAGCCTGCCGCAAGGAGTTGAGATCATAGAAATGTTATAAGGAAGTTAAAAAGGGAATCTGATGACAGCATAACAGTAAGTCTGGTCAATATTTTTCTGTAATGATTCAACTAAAGTTAAAGGTGTAGCAGATGGTAGTTATAATCAGGATGAGTTGAAAAAAAGTTTAGCCGGGTTTGTTACTGAAATTATTGATGGGTTTTAATAGAGTTACCCATAAAATACTGGTATACTATAAGTAGCAATATGCAGGAGGAAGAAAATGTCATCTATACAACAATTTTACCAATTGCCTGGGAATATTCAGCGGGAAGTATTGGACTTTATGTCTTATGTTGCGGAGAAAAATGGGGTTAAATTAAAAGAAGATGATATTGAGGCATCTCCACATGTACAAAAATGGTCAGCAAAAGTACCTGTCTGCAAGAACACCGGAGAACCCATTTCAGCGACTGTTCGGAAAATGAGGGATGAAGAAAAATGGTAATATTTATGGATACTTCTGCTCTTGCAAAGCGCTACATAGAAGAAAATGGTACTGAAGAGGTACTTGGTTACTTTAACGAATTAAATCGGATAATTCTTTCATCTATTACCCCAATTGAAATCTCTTCAGTATTTAACAGAAGACTGAAAGAGCATAGTTTCTCGCTGGAAATTTTTAATAAAATTATTACTGTTTGGAAAGAAGATCAATCTGTTTTTTCTTATACTTACTTTGATTCCCAGCTTGTAGAGTCCGCAATTATGATTGTTCAAAAGGAAAGTATAAAAACACTGGATGCCATACAGTTAGCATCTGCATATTGCTCTACAATAGATAAATTTATTACTGCCGATAAAGCGTTATTCAGGGCAGCAGAATCAGTCTTAAATGTAGAGGCTTTATTTATTGACGGTTTCTAATAGAGTTACCCCTAAAATACTGGTAGTAGTACATTGGAGTTAATTATGGATGAAGAATTAATATCTGTTATTAGAAAAGCAAAACGAAAGTATGATAATAATGGCTTTCATATTCTTGGAGTATTTGGTTCACGGGCAAGGGGAGATTTCAAACCTGATAGTGATCTTGATATTTTGTATAGGCTGGATAAAAAGTTCTATGAAACAAATCCAGGTTTGGCAGCTATTGGACAGCTTGAAGTAATAAAAGAAGATTTAAAACAAATGTCCGGCCTGGATATAGACATGGCAAATATTGATTCACTTAAAACGGTTGGTAAAAAATATATTTTACCGGAGACCGTGTATGTCACTTAAATCCGATACTGCCAGGCTTGAGCAAATTCTTGTATATATTGCTGATATAGATAAGATTGTCTCCAGGCATAAATCCATCGCAAACACACTGAATGATATTGAAGGGCAATATGCGATAATGCTCTGTCTAAGTCAGATCGGGGAGCT
Organism: Spirochaetota bacterium; assembly: GCA_024280415.1. GTDB lineage: Bacteria > Spirochaetota > Spirochaetia > B11-G9 > B11-G9 > JAJRQE01. The sequence goes on from JAJRQE010000092.1 coordinate 19,667, forward strand.
GTGAGGTAGAATTGAAGCAACGGATTTTCTTGATAAATTGCCGATTAAAGTTGCGACAGGGTTAAGAAATATCATCAATCATGATTATGACGGAATAGATTTAATTATAGTTGAAAATACTTTGGTACATGATATTCCGGAATTAAAAAATACAGTTGTATTACTGTTACAGGACTTATAATGTTTACCGAAGATGAATTGATACCCATATCAGTATTGCAGCATTATTCTTTTTGCCCCCGTCAAGTTGCTCTTATACACCTGGAGCAGCTATGGGAGGAAAATATGTATACTGCACAGGGTAATGCGCTTCATGAGAGGGTTGATGTTGTTCATCATGAATTACGAAAAAATGTACGTACCGAATATGGAATGGCAATCAGGTCTTTAACTTATGGCTTAATAGGGAAGGCTGATGTTATTGAATTTGAGTTAAGAACAGATAACTCCTATAAAAGTATTATTCCTATTGAATTTAAACGCGGGAAGCAAAAAATTAAGGATCATGATCGTGTACAACTTTATGCACAGGCACTCTGTCTGGAAGAGACATTTCAGGTTAGCATACCTGAAGGTCAATTTTATTATCTGCAGGAGCACCGTAGAAGTACTGTTGAATTTACGAATGAATTAAAAATAAATACAAAACATATTATTAGTAACTCAATGGAATTGTTGTTATCCGAAAAGACACCTCAGGCTCATTATGATAAAAAACGATGTGATCGTTGCTCTCTTAAAGATATATGTATGCCAAAAGCAGTTAATGAAGGTGGGAAAAAGGTGGGTAGATACATTCAGACACAATTAAGACGTATGTTAAAGGATTCTGAAGAATGAGAAAACTTCTCAACACTCTTTATGTAAGTACACAGGGGAGCTACCTTCGAAAAGAGGGAGAAACTGTTGTTGTAGAACAGGAAACAAAGAAGGTTCTTCAGTTGCCCATTCATACATTGGGAGGAGTAGTCTGTTTCGGTAACGTCCTTTGTTCTCCCTTCCTTTTAGGATTTTGTGCTGAAAAGGATATCAGTGTTTCATTCATGACTGAATATGGTCGCTTTCTTGCTGCAGTAAAAGGACCTGTAAGTGGTAATGTTTTTCTTAGG
>JAJRQE010000093.1 GCA_024280415.1 Spirochaetota bacterium
CGGGAATACTGAATATGTAATTCTTACTGAATGGTTTAATAATATCCGAAAGAGATATAAGGAGAAACACTCTGTTTCCCCACAGATAAGCTGGATCAACGGAGTTGGAGATCTAATGCTTCAACGGGGAGTTGAAGATATACTTATCTACAGGTCTGAAGGAGCCTCCACCATCTTTGGAGATACAGAAGAAATTTTAAAATCAAGTGCCCTGACCCTTGGTAATCTGGAAGGATCTGTTACCTATACAAATATCAAAACTCCAAAATCGTATAATTTCAAGTTTAATCCACGGGTGCTTACTGTACTTAAAAATGTCGGTTTTGACTATTTTTCCATAACAAATAATCACATATATGATTATGGAGAAACCGGTTTTACAGATACCCTGAGGTATCTCATTAAAGCAGGTATACCCACTTCCGGGGCAGGGCTTACAAAAGAGGAAGCTGCCCGATATACAGAGTTTAATCTCGACACTACCACAGTCCGAATTCTCTCAATGGGAGCATATCCAAGAGAAAAGAATGGGTGGGATGGAAGATCCATGGCTCAGGTCTCTGACACCAGGCCAGGTATTCTATTTGAAGGAAACGAAGCACTGGAAGCTGTAAGGGAAATGACTAGCCCGGACAGTTTTGATATCCTAATGGTTCACGGCGGTGTGGAGTGGACTTCCACCCCCACGGAGAAACAAAAAAGGATATACCGAAGCTATATTGAGGCAGGAATAGATTTGATCCTGGGGAGTCACCCCCATGTTCTTCAGGGAATGGAAGTGTGGAAAAAAGGTTTAATTGCTTACTCCCTGGGTAATTTTGTCTTTCCCGGAATGGGATCAATGCCATTTGCTGAAGACTCCATGATTCTGTCAGCAGGAATTATTAATAATAAAATAGTATATCTAAAACCAATTCCTGTCAAAATTGATAATCAGAATATATCTTTGGACAAATCAGGGAAAATCCTTGAGAGGTTTACAGATCTTACAAAAAATCTGATTATGAATTAAGTATTTTCTCAATTGCTTTCACCCGTTCTGCTACAGTCGGATGGGAATAATGATAAAAACTATACAGGGGATGAGGTGTCAGATTCGACAGATTTTCTCTGGTCATAATAATAAGTCCCTCTTTTAAATCATTTCCGTACCCTGTATTCCTGGCAGTAAAAGCATCTGCTTCATACTCATGCTTTCTGGACCACATAGTAAAAAGGGGTGTCAGGAAAAAGGTAAAGGGGCCTGCAGCAAAACTCAGGATAACAAAGATTCCATGATAAGAAACTCTTGAAAATCCAAAAGCTTCAAAAAGAGGAAGATAATTCATAAGAATACTAACAATATAAAATCCTGCACCAGTTACCACAAAGGAAAGAATAAGGCTTTTAAGAAGATGATGTTTTTTATAGTGCCCTATTTCATGGGCAAGAACAGCAGCAATCTGATCATCGCTGAGGGAAGAAATTAGAGTATCATAAAGAACTATCCGTTTCGACTTACCGATACCTGTAAAATAAGCGTTTGAATGTCCGCTGCGCCTGCTCCCATCCATTACATAAATACCCCTCGTCCTGAAATTAAGTTTGTCTGCCAGTTTATATAAGGAATCCTTAAGAGGACCCTCTTCCAGGGGAGAAAATTTATTAAACAGAGGTGCTATTATCAGAGGATAAATAATACTTAATAACAGTTGAAATGCAAAAAAACCTGCAGAAGCAATAATCCACCACAAGGATCCGGCTTTATCCATAAATAAAAACAGACCAGGCAGGAGCAGAGCTAAAATAATACCTGATATAACGAGACTCTTTATTTGATCTTTTATAAATAATCCTGGAGTCATTTTATTAAAACCGAATTTTCCCTCTATCCTGAACTGAGAAAAAATTGCAAAAGGAAGTCCCGGGATATAAAAAATTATCGAAAGTATAAATATATAAAGCAGCCCCTCTAAATATGGATGAAATTCAAAATGACCTATAAATAGATCAATTCGTCCAAAAACTCCGGTTAAAATAAACAGTAGAAGTACTAAAGAGTTAAAAACACCCGAAACAATGGTAAAAATACTCTTGGAATAGCTGTATTCAACAGATTTCAGGTAAGTTTCATAATCAATATATTTTTCAAAGCTACCAGGGACGGAACTTTTATTTTTTTGCTGTTCCTTAATATTTAAAATTGTTAAAAAATTGTTAAAGAGAAAATCTATACTAAAAAATATGAGATAAAGAGTGAGGATTGATTGATATGACATTGAAACTCCCAATTCCTTTACGGTGCCTGCAAAAAAAATCCTGCCTAAAGACAGGATCCCAAGTAATATATTTGACAATTCCAAAACTGTTGTCTTGCAGGAATCTATAAAACTATTTTTTAAACAGCAGCAAGAGCTTCCTGCTTATTGCCATGGGCAATTGCCTTATTACACTCTTTGCAAACCATAATTTTCTTTTCATTCACTTCGTTTTCATACAGAACTTTTACACCAGTTCTCTTACAAACAGGACATGCTCCTCTTCCGCTTTTTACAAGTTCCCTTACCCCGGTTCCTCTATGTGCTTTAGACATTAATTTCCTCCGATTTATATTCAGCGTCATAATATAGTCCCTGAATAGGAAAATGTCAAGATTCCCCCTCTTCAGGACAGATAAGCATCGACTCTTTCTGCCGCATCACGGCCTTCTGCAAAGGCTCTCACAACGAGAGAGGCTCCCATAGCGGCATCTCCAGCTGCAAACACCCCCTCTATACTGGTTGCAAATTGTCCATCAGTTTTAATATTTCCCCGGGAATCAAGTTCAACGCCGATACTTTTAATAAGCTTATTATGCTCAACATGAATAAAACCCATGGCAATAAATACCAGATCCACTTTTCTGGAAAATTCGGTTCCGGGTATTTCTCTCATATTCCATAATTTTTTGTTCTCATTAAAGATCCACTCAACCCTGACAAAGTGTGCTTCATTCAGATGAATACCATCTCTGGAAGAAAAGTACTTTGTAGATACACCCCAGTCTCTTTCACAGCCTTCCTCCTGGGAACTTGAGGTTCTCAGTATTTTAGGCCAGTCAGGCCAGTCAGGATTCCAGTCATTTTTCCATTCCCTTGGCTTAGGCATAATCTCATACTGGACAACACTCTTTGCTCCCTGACGAATCGAAGTTCCTACACAATCAGAGCCCGTATCCCCGCCACCAACAATAAGAACATTCTTATCTTTTACAGAAATAATTTCGGGCAAAGAAAGGGAGCCTTCCAAAAATTTGTTTGAACCTGACAAAAAATCAAGAGCAAAATAGATACCGTCAAGGCCTCTTCCCCCAGCAGGAAGATCACGGGGGGTGCCGGAACCCATGGCGAGGACAACTGCATCAAAAGATTTCCTGAGATATCTTACCGAAATATCTTCACCTATGGTGACATCATTTTCGAATAAAATACCTTCCTCTTCCATTATTTTTATTCTACGGTCAAGGATTCTCTTCTCAAGCTTAAACCCCGGAATACCATAGCGTAAAAGCCCCCCGGCTTTGGGTGCCTTCTCAAAAACAGTAACTTTATGCCCCTTCTTTCTTAGACTTTTGGCTGCAGTAAGTCCTGCGGGACCGGAACCGATAATAGCAACACTCCTTCCTGTTTCAGTTTCAGGCGGTTCAGGCTTTACCCATCCTTCGGAAAAGGCTCTCTCCATAATCTGAAGTTCGATCTGTTTAATTGTTACAGGAGCACTGTTTATGGAAAGAGTACATGAAGTTTCACAGGGAGCAGGACAAATTCTACCTGTGATCTCCGGAAAACTGCTTGTCAGCTCCAGACGTTCCCAGGCATCCTTCCATCTGCCCTGAAAAACAAGATCATTCCATTCCGGTATTAGATTACCCAAAGGACAACCAAGAGAATGACAGAAAGGAATACCGCA
>JAJRQE010000094.1 GCA_024280415.1 Spirochaetota bacterium
CCAGTAAAGATCTGATTGCTGAATTAATCGGCCTTGACATGTAATTGCATCGTTCATGTCAGTAATATTAGCAAAATTAAATAGGTTAGTCCAGTTCAAACAGTTAATTTATGCAATAAGTACCTGAATAGTTACAAAATATAAAAGAAATAATAATTTTAAAACAAAAAGGAGAAGATAACTATAGGATAGCAAAATATCTTAATATAACAACAAAATCATTAGAAAAATATATTAATGAATTAGATAGAATTGAATTAGATAGTACAAAAAGAAAGGGGCATTTATTTTTTAAAATACCCATATTTAATAAAAATCAAAGTAATATGATGGCTAAACCATTTATTTTTTTATTTGAGCGTAAATCATTTTATTTTTTATTCATAACAGGTACAATTATTTCATTATTTGGTATTATATTTCTTTTCCAGGAAGGAATTGTTACGTACAATATTAATAGTTTGTTACAAAATCTAAATATAAGTTTAATTATATGTATATATTTAATATTACAATGTAAGAGTATTATACATGAGTTGGGACATATAAGTGCCTTGAATTATTATATGAGAGAGGCTGATGAACTCGGTTTGGGTGTATATTTAACTTTTTTTGTATTTTATGTAAGCATTGATGAAATATGGTATCTTAAAAGGAAAGAAAGAATTATTATCAATCTCGGTGGAATATATTTCACTCTTTTAACTAATATAATAGTTGTAGTAGTGGTTTTATTTACAAATTTAAGTTTTATCGGTCTTTTGTTTCGCTATATTTTAATTTTCAATTTTTTAAATATTCTAACAAATCTTTTTCCTTTTTTAAGATATGATGGATATTGGATATTATCTGATTGGCTGGATATACCGAATTTACAAAAAAGATTCTTACAAGAATTTAAAAATATTTTCAAAAAGAAGAAAAATTATTTTAATAATATTTCATTAGTAAAAAGGAAATTACTAATATTATATTTTGTACTATATACTTTTGTTTTCGCTTATGCAATCTACATAGTAGTAAAATTCACTATAGAATATGTTATTCTGTTTCATGTTCGTGTAGATAATTTCCAATCTCTTCTCTTTTCGGGTAAAATACAATTAATTATGGGGTTAATGATTATATTTGGTATATTTTTCTGGATAATAAGAATTATTAAAGGTAAAGTAAAATAATGATAATATTAGCTTATAAAAAACTTTTTGTAAAAAAATTCCGCACTTTTTTACTTTTATTATTATTAACAATTCTTATATTAATTCCAGTTAGTATTGGAGGAATAAATAATTATTTGAATAAAATGATTGCTGCTAATATGGCAGATTCTTTATCTGGTGCAGCATATCTAACTGCATATAAAGGAACTCTTGCAGTACTGACAAATTCTATTGTTCAACCACCAGTTTTGCTTCCCCAAGAAGTAATATCTGAAATGAAGGAATATCCTTTTTCCCCAAGGATAAGAATAGGTGGAATATTGTTCTCTGATAATAAATATGATTTCTTTATTATTTATGGTATAGATCCTATAAAAGAAGCTGAAGTAACTCCGGCAAAAAAAATTATTGCTGGTCATGAATTACGAAAAGGAGAAAATAAAGTAACTATTGATAAAATATTTGCAATGGAAAATATACTGGAACCGGGAGATGATATTATTCTGTTTATTACGGATCGGGAAGGCTATACATTACCTTATGTTTTTAATATTGCCGGTATTTATGAAAATCCATTAATAAAAATGATTGGTAATAAGTCAATTTATACAATTTTTATTCCTATAGATGTGTTGTCTTCAATATTACATCTTAATAATAATGAATATACTGATATTGCGGTTTCATATAATAGTATGCAGTATTTGAGAAAAATATCAAATAAGTACGATATTTCATATAAAAATGCAGCAGAATCCGTTCCTTTTACTAAAGGAATTGAAGAATTTTTGTCTTTTATCAGAAATATAACTCTTATAATATGCACTTCGATATTAATTATAGCAGTTGCAAATATTCTTTTAATTACATTACATGAGGATAAGAAAGAAATAGGTACTATTATTGCTATAGGAGCAGAACCGAAGTTTATAATGAAAATGATTTTAATAGAATATAATATTCTTTGGTTTTCAAGTGTTATAATTACATTTTTGTTATATATATTGTTTGTATATTCAGGAATTCTAAATTTTTTCGTAAAGCAGTTATCTGAATCTTTTTATACAGAGTTAGATAAAGGTAACTTCTTTAATATTGTATCATTAGTAAATGCTCCATTGTTTTCATTAGTAGTACTGCAGATTGTAGTTTATTTATCAAATATCAAATTAAAAACGCTGAACGTTATTCAAATATTAAGAGAAGATAAATGATTATTATTGCATTTAAAAATTTATATTACTTTTTAAAATCTACTATTTTACTGATACTGGTATTTACTATAATTTCATCAATGATTCTACTGTTATTAGGTATTGCTCGTTCTGTCCCAAATATTCAATTTCAGTTTTATAGAGAAACGAGAGGAGACGTTTCTATAACTCTATTGAATGAAGAGAGCGATAAAAAAATAAAGAATCAATTTATGGATATATATTCCATAATTGAAAAATTGATAAATTTACCTTATATTACAGATATATATTCGTACACTACAATTTCTGGAATTATTGATTCAGATAATGGTAGTGATGTAATTTTCATTACAGGTATTGATTTACAAAATGAAAATTATATGCAAAAATGGAATGTTCTTTCCAAGGGTGAATATTTTTCAGAAATATATGACAATACAATTATTCTGGATAGTTTTATACATGAAACAATGGATCTTCAAATAGGAGATCAGGTGCGAATAAGTGTTTTTTCTGAAGATGGAATTGTAAATACCAAGTCTTTTATTATTAGTGGATTCTTTAGCCATAGTTATTATTCTTCTGTCATATCATCTACAGCTATGCAAACATTATTTGATTCGTCTGATACAACATTTATTAAAATATTCACAGAGAAAGGTAAATATTTATCTGTAAAAAAGGATGTACAAGAGGCATTAAAATTCTATAACGATTTAAATATAGAAGCAATAACGGTAAATGAAGAGTTGAAGGGTTCATCAATTGTTCGATTTTTTAATGCATTTTTTTTAATGCTAACAGTTATTATGTTTCTATTTTCTGGTATACTGGTTGGGGTTATAACTAATATAAATCTTTTTATGCGTATTCGGGAATATGGTACTTGTATTGCAATAGGATGGCAGCCAAAGCACATATTTCTATTAGCTAATCTTGAATATACCTATATAGCATTAACTTCTGGAATAATTGGTTCTCTTCTTGGATATATATTGGGTATTATATTGAATAAATTGAATCTTTTTATTTCTTTTGGAAATTTTATTACAGGTTATATTAAACCGGTATTTATGATGCAGGATGTTTTTTTAATTATTTTTTTATTAATACTTAGTTTTATATTCTGGACTTCTGTTTCTGTTAATTACATTATGAAAATGGGTACAATAAAAATGTTAAACTATATTTAGGAGGATTTATGAGTTCTTTGAAAAAATGGTTTATATTTACATTTATTATATTAAGCCAATTAAATGTGTGGGGTGGTAATAATAATTATCTTAGTCTTTCTGATAAATCTATCTTTCCTGATTTTTTTAAATATATGATGGAAATAACAAGTGAAGATATGGGGAAAATAAATTATCAGCTTTTTGTTGGATACTTAAATAGTGGAGATAAAAACCTTCTGGTAGTAAAGGAGCCTAAGGCATATCAGGGCATTGTCCACTTGAGAAATGATGAAAATATGTGGACATATTATCCAACAGCAAAGAGAAGTTTTTATCAGGCTTTCCAGTCAATTATTTTAGGAGATATTATAAGCTACGGTGATGTATTAAGCTTATCTTTGAGCTATGATTATGATGTAATAGATGTAAAAGAACAGGAAAATAATTATCTACTTGTACTTGTTACAAATGGTAAAAGTAAATCATACGCTAAAATACTATTATGGATTGATAAAGAAAATTATCAGCCAATAAAACGAGAGTACTATTCTAAAAGTAATGAACTAATAAAGATATGTATTTTTAAAGAGATTAAGAGATATAGTATGGATTCTCTACCTTATGAAATAATAATGGAATTCAAGGAACCATTTAGGAATAGAAGTGCAGTAGTCCGGCTTTTTAATATAGAGGTCGGGGAAAAAATACCTCTAAATTACTATACACCAGACGCATTGAGGCATATCAGCGGTGAATAAAAAAATATATGAATATGCAATTAAATTTATACTATTAATAGTCTTATTAATAACAGAAGTTAATTTATTTTCTGTTGAAATTAAGGCAAAAGTTTACAATCAGTTAACATATGGTGATATTAATAACGAGTCATATTTAACTGAATATCTGGCTGTAATGCCTGGGAATCTGGAATACTATATTCAGGGAAATTTAATTATAAAATCCGGATTATTCGAATCTACAAAAGGATATATGGATATAATAAGTATTTTTTATCCAGTGGAATTTACTCAATCAGAAAAAAATAGTTCTATTTATATAAATGAAATATATTTTAGCTGCTTGATGCAATATTATTCCTTTAGCATAGGAAAACAATATATTAAATGGGGTAGTTCACAATTTTTCAATCCTATTGATATAATAAATCTTAAAAGTGGTCTTAACGATATGGACAAAAATGAAGGAGTTCCATCTTTTGAAATTACAATACCTTTTCGTGATCTGTTGTCGTTAACTGCTATAACTTTTATACAGGAACCGAAAGGAAATATTGAAAATTTACCGCTGATTATTAAAACTAGTTTCTTTGTTAATTATTTAGATATTTTTTTATTTGGATACTTCCAAAAAAATCATAAGCCTGTATTAGGCATTAATATCGATTTGTCTTTTCCAATAAATAATTTTTTGGCAATGAAACTTTATGGTAATTTTGCTTATAAACAGGAAACATATTATTATCTATTACCACCTCTATAACAGAATAAAAGATCTGGGAAATATTATCAAGGAACTGCAGGTATCAATCTTATTATTAATACTGGTAGTGAATTACTCAAGCAAATTGTTTTTAATGTAGAGTATTACCATGATGATGAAAACAATACAAAAAAAGAATTTATAGATTTTAAGGAATTATTATTAGGTGATAATCAACAAAGTATTTATTCAGTTGATTATTTCAAGAATTCAAAAGATTATATTTTCTCAAAAGTGGATTTTAAAAGAATCATAATCAATGATCTAAATCTTTCATCACATATAGTATTGAATACAGATGATAAAAGTATGATTCTTGGTTTTCAGCTAAATTATACATTATTAGAAAACACCGATTTATCATTAATTATAAATAGATTTGTCGGTTCCGAAGACAGTGAATTCGGAAGCTACTATCAGAAGAATAATATAATAATTGGGATATCACACTATTATTAGAGGAAAAATTATGATTAAACTGGAAAATATTACTAAAACATACACTTTAGGAAAAAGTGTAATAACAGCCCTAAAAGAAATAAATATAGATATAATTAACAGAGAGATTATAGCAATAGTAGGACCATCTGGAAGTGGAAAAACTACTTTACTTAATTTATTAGGTTGTTTAGACAAACCTGATTCGGGAGAAATCTATATAAATAATGTAAGACTTAATAGTTTGGATTCAAAACAACGTGCAAAATTAAGGCTCAATACAATCGGATTTATCTTTCAGTCTTTTAACCTTATATCTGTATTAAACGTATATGAGAACGTAATTCTTCCTCTTATTATAGATAGAAAGAGAATAAAATCCCGAAGAAAACGAGAGGATATTCTGGAATTAATTAGTGAAATTGGGCTTATGGATCATATTAATCATAAACCGTATGAGCTTTCAGGTGGGCAAAGACAACGTGTTGCAATAGCTCGTTCTCTTGTAAATTCACCGGATTTGGTACTTGCAGATGAACCAACTGCTAATCTTGATACAAAAACAGGAATGAAAATCCTAAACCTGCTTAGAAAAATAAATAAGGAAAAGGGTACAACATTTATATTTTCCACTCACGATAATCGTATTCTACAATTCGCAGACCGTATTCTGTATCTTAATGATGGGCAGATAAGTACCACTTCAAGGTAGCCTATGCACTTCGGGAAACCGGACCTGCAGGAGGTATAGTATTTTATGATCAGGGAAGTTAATTCAATGGCTGGAGGTATCTGGAAGCTGCACCAGCATCTACATGAGTGAGTCGATATAGAATGGGAAGCGTTAGGGACAGATATAAACGGAGCAGATGGAACGGTTGTAGGATCCGGTGAGCAAAACACCTCAAATATTATTGCGTATCTTAGTCCAGGGTCTACATATGCAGGTCAGCTTTGTGATATCTTATTAAGTTAATTCTAAAGAGTTACCATTTTACATAAGTTTACATAATAAGAAATAGGTTTATTGAGACTGGAAAATGTGAGACAGCACAAAAAGCTTTCCTCTGATTCCTATTGTCCTCACTTTACGGAAAATGTATTATTAAAAAAAATGGCTCTACAAGGAAAGAATAAATGAAAATCGGCAATCTTGATTTTAATCCCTCTTCTCGAACCTATATTATGGGAATTCTAAATGTTACCCCGGACTCGTTTTCTGATGGAGGGAAATTTTCTCTTCCAGAAAGTGCTGTTGATCATGCACTTAGTATGGAGAGGGCTGGAGCTGATTTTATTGATGTGGGAGGGGAGTCAACCAGACCTGGACATTCTGGTATTTCGTCCGATGAAGAAATGAAGAGAGTAATTCAGGTAATACGGATATTGTCCGGGGTATTAAAGATACCTATATCCATTGATACTTCAAAGGCTGTTGTAGCAGAAGCAGCCGTTGAAGCTGGGGCTTTGTTCATAAATGATGTATGGGGTTGCAAAAAGGATAGAGATATAGCTCTGGTTGCAGCAAATAAAGGTGTTTTATGCTGCCTGATGCATAACAGGGATAATACAAACTATAAGGACCTTATAAGGGAGATAAAGGCTGAACTATTGGAAAGTGTGGATATTGCACTTTCCTCCGGAGTAAAGAGAGAAAAAATTATTATTGATCCTGGTATAGGGTTTGGAAAAACTGTGGAACAGAACCTTGAGGTATTGGCCAGGTTAAAAGAATTCAGAGAACTTGGTTTTCCGATGCTTCTGGGAACCTCACGAAAATCATTTATTGGCATTTCTTTGGATCTGCCAGTTAATGAACGTCTGGAGGGAACTATTGCTACTAATGTTATTGGTATTAATAGTGGATGTTCATTAGTAAGAGTGCATGATGTAAAAGAAAATTTTCGTGCAGCCAGAATGACAGATATACTATTAAGATCCGGTAAGTATAATGGATAAAATAGTAATCAGAGATCTTCAGGTGTCGGGAGCTCATGGTGCTGATCATCAGCTTACTGATTTTTTAATTTCTGCAGAACTCACACTAAATTTAAAAATTGCAGGCGAAACGGATAGAATTAGCCAGACAATAAATTATATTGATCTCTGTAATGATATTGAAAGATATTTTTCCGGACTTGATCATAAACTGATTGAGTCATCAGCTGAAGATTTGGTAAGGCATATTCTTTTAAATTACCTCTCTGTAAAACGTGTAAATCTCGAAATAAAAATGCCTTCAAAGCCTGAAAGTCATAATCTTAGTCATTCCGGAATAATAATTGAAAGGGAATGGCATACAGCCTATATAGGTGTTGGCTCAAATCTGGGAAACAGGCATAAAAATATATTGGAAGCTGAGACTCTTATAAACAAATCGACTTTATCCCGAGTTACCGGAATTTCCAGTATTTATGAAACTGAACCCTTCGGTTATGTCGAACAGGATCGTTTTCTTAACTGTGTTTTTAAGGTGATGACTCTTCTTACACCTGTACAGTTTATTAATTCACTTATGGGGATAGAATTTAAATTGAAAAGAGAGAGGATAATCCACTGGGGGCCGAGAACAATTGATCTTGATATATTGTTTTATGACAATATTATTACTTCCCTTGAAGAGGCTGTTATTCCACATCCCAGAATGCATGAACGTATGTTTGTACTTATACCTCTTTGTGACCTTGCACCATATTATCTACATCCAGTACTAAATGAACGATGTTACCGCATTGCCGAAAAACTTGGGTCAGAACAGAAAGCTCCTTCAGTATGGACCCCTTAGGAATTGATTTTTTAAATTGATTAAAGTTATATAGTAAGATAAACTTTTTTTACTGCCTGTATTAAACATTAGGAGAATTGGAAAATGGTCAAACTGGATGATATCAATAAAAAAATTCTCAGTATTCTTCAGGAAAACAGCAGTATTACCAACAGTGATCTGGCAAAAACAATTGGTCTCGCCCCTGCTTCAACTCTGGAGCGGGTAAAGAAACTGGAAACTTCGGGGATTATTAAGGGTTATGTTGCCCTTGTTGATCAGAAGAAGATTGGGAAAGCTATAACTGTTTTTGTTGAGATTTCAATGATAAATCATTCTGCAGATTCTATAAGAAATTTCAGCAAAAATATTGCTTCCCTTCCGGAGGTTCTTGAGTGTCATCATATTGCCGGTGACAAGGATTTTCTTTTGAAAGTTGTTACTGAAAATATTGAGGCATACAGAATTTTTGCCCTTGATAAACTTGCGGCCATACCGGATATAGGCAGGGTTTATACTTTTTTTACCCTGGATACAATAAAATCTTCCACAGGAATACCCTTGTCATGATTAATCGGTTAAATTATTAAAATGCCAAATAATATACGGAAAAAAATCTAGACATACGAATTGTATGATTGTATAATATGATAAAACAGAATAGGAGTTTTTTATGTCAGAAATACTTGTTTTAGGTGATGAGGCTCTTGCCCTTGGCTCCATTGATGCCGGCCTTGCGGTAGCATATGGGTACCCTGGAACACCTTCTACCGAAATAATAGAGTATATACAAGGTTATATTAAAAGTAATGAAACTGAAATTATAGCCAGATGGTGTTCAAATGAGAAAACAGCATATGAAGGATCCGTAGGTGTTTCTTATGCCGGGAAAAGAACTCTCGTAACAATGAAGCATGTGGGATTGAACGTTGCAGCCGATGCTTTTATGAATTCTGCACTTATAAAAATAAACGGAGGTCTTGTTCTTGCTGTTGCAGATGATCCAGGAATGCATTCTTCACAGAATGAACAGGACAGCAGATATTTTGCCGATTTTGCAGGTATACCATGCCTGGAACCAAGGAATCATCAGGAAGCCTACGATATGACCATGGAAGCTTACAGGATATCAGAATTATTTAATATACCTGTAATGATAAAGCTTGTGACTCGTCTGTCCCATTCACGTTCTGTAATAAAAAGAGTAGAAACTCTCCCCATAACTGATCTTGGTAAAGCAGCAGATAAGCTGAAATGGATGGCTCTGCCGTCACTGTCAAGAACCAACTGGAAAGATCTTATAGAAAAACAGAAAGAGTTTATAGAATATTCCGAAAAGTCAGATTTTAATAAACTGACTTTAAACAGCAGCTATGTTGAAACCGGTATTATAACAACCGGATTAGGATCTAATTATTATCTCGAAAATGCAGAAGATCTCGAAAGTTCTCTATCTCATCTTCACATTGGGGTTTATCCTGTTCCTGTAGACAAAATCAGGAAACTTGCTGCTTCTGTAGAAAGTATAATAATTATAGAAGAGGGGTATCCTTTTGTAGAGAGAATGCTGAATGGAATAATAAATGAAGCTATAAAGGTACATGGAAAACTAGATGGAACACTTCCTTCATCCGGTGAGTTAAACCCGGATAATGTTCGTACAGCTATTGGACTAAAACCACGTGAGAAACAGACAGGAGCTGGTGGAGACCTTCCGGGTCGACCTCCTCAACTTTGTGCCGGTTGTCCTCATACAGATGCTTTCAAAGCATTAAATGAGGCTATTGCTGGTTTTTCTGAAAGTATAGTAACCGGAGATATAGGGTGTTATGCTCTTGGAGCCCTTCCTCCCCATTCAGCTATTGAAACGCTTCTATGTATGGGAGCTTCTATAGGAATGGCACGGGGGGCCAGTGAAGCTGGCCGTAAACATGTGGTTGCAAGTATAGGGGATGGAACCTTTATGCATTCCGGAATAACAGCACTTATCGACGCTGCATCAACTAATACAGATATGACTCTTATTATAATGGACAATAGTACAACTGCAATGACAGGGATGCAGGATACTATTATGACCAGTCCAATGATAAAAAATCTTGTAATTGCCTGTGGGGTCGATCCGGAACATCTTAAAGAACTTAAAGTTCTTCCTAAAAATCATGAAGAAAATTTCAGAATTATTAAAGAAGAGATCGAATATGAGGGACTTTCTGTTATTATTACTTTAAGAGAGTGTATTCATGTTGTAGGAAAAATTAGAGGGGAGTTGAAATAGATATGGCAGAAAAATACGATATAATTCTTTCAGGTGTAGGTGGTCAGGGGGTTCTCTCTGTAGCAGCAGTTATCTCAATTGCTGCGATGAAAGACGGATATACTTTACGACAGTCTGAAGTCCACGGAATGGCTCAACGAGGAGGGGCTGTTCTTGCTCATATGCGTATATCCAGGACCGATATATCCAGTGATCTGATTCCAAAAGGGATGGCGGATGTTGTTTTGAGTATGGAGCCCATGGAGTCTCTCCGTTATGTTGATTATTTAAAACCTGAAGGTATTTTAATTTCTGCTTCCGCTCCTTATGAAAATATTCCTGATTATCCTGATCTGCATGATATTCATAGTAGAATTGAAAATTTAAAATCATCTCTAATTATAGATGCTAAAAAACTGGCTAAAGAAGCAGGTACTATGAAATCTGTAAATATGGTAATGGTAGGGGCACTCTCTACCCGAATGGATATTAGGGAAGAAAGTATTGTGGAAGCTATTAAAGAGCTTTTTTCTTCCAAAGGGGAAAAGATTATTAGTGCTAATTTAAATGCAGTTTTATTAGGACGAACAGCCGGTAAGATACAGTGAGTATCCAGGAAGATCTTAAACCACTATTTTATCCGGAAACCGTAGCTGTAATAGGTGCCTCAAACACTCCCGGTAAAATTGGACATATAATACTTAAGGTTTTAAAAAGTAGTGTAAAAAAGCTTTATCCTGTTAATCCGAGAGAGAATGAGATCCTTGGGCTTAAAGTGTATAACAGAATTGAAGATCTTCCTGAGAATATCAGCATGGCAGTAATTACGATAAGTGCAGTTCATGCCGTAGAAGCTGTAAGATCCTGTGCACAAAAAGGGGTTAAAATTGCAGTGATAGTTTCCGGCGGCTTTGGTGAAACCGGTGAGAAAGGGCTCCTTCTTGAGGATGAACTTCGAACTATTCACAAAGAGTATGGAATCAGACTCATGGGTCCCAATTCTCTGGGAATATTTCTCCCTGAAACTGGACTTGATACCATTTTTGTTGAACATGGCGATAAAGCTCTTTCCGGTGGAGGGGGAATTGCATTTATTACCCAGAGTGGTTCTGTTGGAACCGAAGCTCTTGGTATAGCGAGTAATACTGGTTATGGAATGCGTGCGTTTATTGGTCTGGGTAATAAAGTTGACCTTACCGAAACCGATTTTCTTGAGTACTTTTCCAGGGATAACGATACAAACTGTCTTGCTTTTTACAGTGAATCGATTGATGACGGTAAGATATTTCTTGAAAATGCCAGAGAAGTATCGAAGAAAAAAGCCATAATAATACTTAAAGCAGGAAGAACCGAAGCCGGGCAGTCTGCTGTAAGCTCTCATACCGGGAAGCTGGCTGGTTCTGACAATGTCGTCAATGGTGCTTTCAGACAATATGGGATACAACGTGCTTTTGATGAAGAGGAAATTTGTGATGCTTCAAAAACTCTCTCCATGTTACCTGTCCCCAGAAGCAACAGGGTGGCAGTTATAACAGCTGCCGGTGGATATGGTGTTATGTGCACTGATTATATCGAACAGAAAGATGCAAGGATAAAGCTCCATCTTGCTGATTTTTCAGACGAAACAAATAAAAGATTAAAGAATATAAATCTCCCATTTGCATCTATCCACAATCCTGTTGATATTACCGCAAGTGCCGGAGATGACATATATGTAGAAACACTGGATGCTGTTTTAAAAGACGAAGGTGTTGATCTCGTAATTTGTCTTACTTTTTTTACTCCTCCTGCCATTACAAAAGATTTAGTGAAGAAAATCTCTGATAAAGCTTTGGAATATGAAAAACCTGTAATTACTTTTGCACAGTATGGACCTTTTACTAACAAGTATCTCAAAGAGTTCTATGACCGTGGTATGGTTGGATTTTCTTCAGTTTACAGAACGGTGAGAGCCGCACGGTTTCTTGTTGAGAGGAATCATATCCTCAATATATTTGGAGAGGAAAATGAGTAATAATAAGTGGATTAAAGAACTAAAAATAGGTTCAAAACCGGATGAATGGGAAGTTAAAAAACTTTTAAATGATTTTGGTATAAACACTCCTCCGGGAGTACTCCTTAAACCAGATGATCTATTTAAACCAGATGACCTGAGTCCTCCATTTGTAGTTAAGGTCTGTGATTCAAAAATACTTCACAAATCTGATATCGGAGGTGTAAGGCTTAAGGTTGGTAAAAATATTCATACTGTTATAGATGAAATGCGCTCTGAATTTGAAGGATGTAATTTATTAATTGAAGAGATGGTTCCATATTCAGGAATTGAATTTATTATTGGAGCCCTTATTGATCCTACATTTGGACCTGCTTTGATGGTGGGTGCAGGTGGTATTCTGACTGAACTTTATAAAGATGTAAATTTTCGTCTGATACCATTTACAGTTAATGAGGCTCATCGGATGCTGCGGGAACTAACAATAGCTGATGTTCTCGAAGGGTATAGAGGAAGTGATATGGATATTTCTTCTCTTGCAGACCTTTTAGTTTCAGTAGGTGATCTTGTTGTAGAGCTGGGAGATGATTTTAATCAGCTTGATATAAATCCGGTCGTATTTTGTGATAATAATTGGTTAGCACTGGATGGGATGGCCATATTAAACTCGTAAATTTTCTTTTCTAAATGTTAAGAAAATAGTATAATATATTTATGAGTACTATCAGACACAGAAAATTACCTGCTGGATGGTATCCGATGGATTCTGTATCTACTAAAATGGAAATTGAATCTATGTCCTACGGAGAAGCTACTACCGAAAAGAGTGGTGTTGCTGCTATAGTTCCCCATGCAGGCTGGTATTTTTCGGGTAAAATTATTATAAAAACTCTTGTGAAATTAATGGAAAAACCAGATTTGGTGATCCTTATTGGAGGTCATCTTCCAGGTGGTTCTCCTGTATTATATGCGGATGAAGATCAATTCGAAACACCCCTTGGGAAAATCAATAATTCCAAAGGGTTTATTAAGGAATTAATGCAAAATCTGGAATTAGTAAAAGATCATAGTTCAGATAATTCCGTGGAGATAATTACACCTTTCATTAAATATTTATACCCTTTTACCCCTTTGGTCTGGTTAAGAACAGGTTCCGGTTCTGAATCAGTTGATCTTGGCTCCTGTCTATATAAAATTTCAGAGAGTCTGGGGCTGAAAATTATTGTTATAGCATCGACGGATTTGACGCATTATGGTTCTGATTATAATTTTTTCCCAAAAGGAATTGGTTTAAGTGGGGTTGAATGGGTAAAAAGTACCAATGACAGACGAATAATTAATAAAATGATTACAATGAATTATTCAGAGGTTATAGATGATGCAAATAGAAATAATTCAGCATGTTCTGCCGGTGCAGCCGGTGCAGCATTAAAATTTGCAAGATTAAAAGGGATCCTGAGAGGAACTATTGTAGACTATCACACAAGTTATGATATTGCACCAGCAGATTCCTTTGTCGGTTATACAGGGATTTGTTTTTAAATTTCAGAGAATATAGTTTTTAATTTCCCCGATAGTCCACTCAATTGCATAATTAAGTATTTCAGCGCCATTTATTCTATCCATTCCAGATCTGCGTAAAGCAGCTGCAGAAGGATACAGTGTCGTACATATATCCTTCTGATCCGAGTTGAGAATTTCAAAATACTCTGAAAGAGATGTTCCTGGTTTTGGTAAGTTATTAAGTTGTGTCCTGTAATTCTTAAGAAAATCCTGCCAGTTGCCTGCACTTGATCCTGCAGAAAAAAACGGAGTAATATTATTATTTCTACCAATTATTGCTTTCTTTTTAGGAAAAACCAAATTTTCACCAAGACCTTCGGCTTGAATTAATTGTGCATCCAGATATTTAGATGCTTTTTCAAG
>JAJRQE010000095.1 GCA_024280415.1 Spirochaetota bacterium
CCAATTGCCAGGTCTGTTATATAAACGAACGCCATAAACATTTGACGTTCAGGGTAGAGATTATAAGAATACTTAAAACGACTCCCTTTATGAGCCTTGAAAGAAGAATGAAAGAATATTTCAGGAGAGCTATATGACAACACTTCTTAAAGCACCAGAGGTTGCAGAACGATTAAAGATATCTATCAAAACCGTCCGTAAATGGACATGCGAGAAGAAAATCCCCTATATCAAGATTGGTTCCTCAGTACGCTTCCGGGAAGATGATATAGAAGCCTGGCTAATATCACATTACAAGGAAGCAATATCGTGAATGAAAAGATAGCAATAGATTTAATTAGAGTAACAATCAACGAGTACAGAAAAGTTGATTCAACTATTGAATCGGGGCATCAAGCCTTAATCAGAATTAAAAATATCGTTGATGCTCTGAATAAAGAAGCAGCTCCCCTCCAGAGAGTTGAAGGTCCCGGTGTTTCGACCCGGACCGCATAGCCTTTTCAGCCGGGTAGGCTCCGGCATACACAGCAGGGTAGAGCAATTGGAAGCTTGTCTGGCTCATTACCAGGAGGCTGATGGTTCGAATCCATCCCCTGCTAACGAGCTAATAATCGTGGGTATTAACATTGGCGCCCATTAGAATGAGGGCTGGTATTTTCCGGGTTCCTGTACGGATTAAACCCTCTTGGCAATCAGGAATACCGGGCTACCTGGGAATTAGGTAGATGTGTAGAGCTGTGGCGGAATTGGTAGACGCTGAACAAAAGGATGATGATGTACACAAAACTTTAAGGGGATCACAAATGCAGGTTCGAATCCTGCCAGCTCTATATCAGGGTGCCCGTATGGGTGGCTACTGATAATTCCTGCTGCACATGGAGGCGGGATAAAAATATTTAGTTTTCGAATCTTTTTTGATCTTGTGAAGTAGGTCAGTTCGTAGGGTTTGAAATTAAAACGAATGGTTGTTCAAAACGCAAGTGCCGGTGCCATGGCCGGCCATTTAAAAACTGGTTGTTTATAGGCTACTTGCTTATACATCCAAAGGAGAAGGTATGAGTATAGAACATTTGACATTAACGAATGTCGCCAGGGGGATGGCTCCGCAGATATTCCAGAGGGAGTTTGAAAGGGTTCTTGAAAACATAAAAGACACCAGAACGTCTGCAATTAAACAAAGAAAAATTACCCTTGATTTTATAATAATCCCCGACCAGGAAAGACACACTTTTTCAATAGAGGTCAAAGGTAAAAGCAATCTTGCAGAAGGATCAGGGGCAAAGGGATTTGCTTTCGCTTCTTTGGATTCAGAAGGAAATCCTGTTGCAACACTTAATGATCCCGAGCAATTGTCCCTGGCTGACCAGCTGGGTGAAAAACAAAAGGTTATAGGAGAGAAGTGATGGAAGGACTTACAAAAGCAGCAATCGAAAAGATTGAGGAAATGGCTGTCGCTGCACACAAAAAAGAAAATGCAGTTATCAAGATTGGTAAGAATGAATACTGGGTTGAAGGGAAAAGTATTATTGTTGATGATCCCCGGCATGCAAGAATTGATGTAAATTCGTTGTCAGCAATTGTAACTTTTATAAAAGACAATAGAGAGGGATTTAAAAAAGAGGATCTTTTTATTCACGTACGTTCTCCTTACGAAGTACGGCTTTTTCAGAAAGCTGGTGAAAGAAACATCAGAACATTCATTATGTCTGCAGGGCTTGATAATGATGTAAAGCCTTTTCCTTTTGAAAGATTTATGAGTACAGAGGAATTTATTATTGGAATTATGTCCAGATTTGAAGATATGGGGGAACGACCAGACCTTGTATCTATTGCCGGTTCCCTTAGATCAGAAAGAAGTATACAGAATGATGATGATGGTGCAACTACAAGATACGAAGCCAAGCATGGAGTCGTTTCTCTAAGCAATGTAAAGATTCCCGATGTAGTTGAGCTCTATCCCTTCCGGACATTTAGACAGGTTGAACAGCCCGGGAGTATTTTTATCTTCAGATACAGAGCTGATGAAGATGGATCAATCAAGGTTGGTCTTTTTGAAGCAGATGGTGGAGCCTGGAAGCATGTAGCAATGTCCTCTATAGAGGGATATTTCAAGGCTGCACTTCCAGAGGTACAGGTTATAGCGTAATTAAAACTGGAGGGGTAATTTGACCAAGATTATTTGTTTATCCGGGGAAACCGTTTTCTTTGATTCAGAAAAACATGCCTACTACCTGGAATCTGGAGAAATATTAAAATCAGTAACAGAGGTACTAAAGTCCAATGGATATATTAGTACAAAATATATGTCAGAAGATGCAGCAATCCGGGGGTCTCGTGTTCATCTTGCAATAGAGCAAATGAATAATGGCGAACGGTCTTTAAATGACTTCAGCTCATCAAGGATATATCCATACCTGGAAGCATATTATTGGTTTCTGATAGATACCGGATTCAAGCCTGATTTAGTCGAGAAAACAGTAATTGATCCTGATTCCAAGATTGCCGGAACTCTGGATATCACAGGCACAATTGAAAATGCGAACGTATTGATTGATATAAAAACCGGTATTCCGTGTGACTGGCATCCAATCCAATTGGCAGCTTATGCAAAACTAGCCCAGAAGGAGACATATCACAGATATACTCTGCATTTAAACGCAGGAACAACCTACAGATTAAAAGATACCCACAGAAGGCTTGGGGATTACAACAATACAAAATGGGTAGATATCTGGAACAGAATTGTCGAGGCCTCAGGTGAGTAAAGAAAGAAAGGTTGCAATACGGTTTGCAGATAAATGGTTTTCTCTGTTTATCAGAGCTAGAGATAAGTTTTGTTATACGTGTGGAACTAGACGTAATCTGGAGTGTGGGCATTTATTTCCAAGAACATTTCTAGGAACCAGGTGGCATGAAGCTGCTGCATTTGCTCAATGTCATAACTGTAATTCACTCCACGAATCGGACACAGAACCCTTTTATGGTAAGTTTATAAACGATAATGGGTTGGAGCTTTTTGAATATCTGCAGAGACTTACTAGATCCCCTGTTCTTAAAACTGATCATGAAATTAGATATATCGGGGAAAAATACAAACATAGATACGAACAACTGAATAGAGGGAATTGGAATGGGTAGGAATAATAGGACAATCCAGTTTAGTGTTAATAGTTTAAAAAAGAAAAGAGAGATTGATAATTACGCCGAACAGAAAGGGTTTGGAAAATCGGGAACTTTGGCTCAGGTTGCACTATTTCAGTATATGGCCAAGAACCCGTTAAAACAAAAAGAGCCTCGTGACCGCTCCCAAAAACCAAGAGTTGTAAAACGTATCAAAAACAAAAGAATAACCCCCAGTCTGTACAGCCTTAAGCATTTGAGGGTAAAAAAGGGGGGAGTCTGCAACCATGAATGAGGAAAATATCGAAATAGAAAGAGAGAGGTATCCTTTTATTGTTGTGGAAAAGGCTATTTTTGATGATCACAGAACAGTTCTGCTTGATGGAAAACCGGTCACAGTTGGCAAGTATGAGATTCTGACTTATGCAGCTGTTTGCTATTTTGCTGATGGGAAAAATGGTACTGCTTACCCCTCTTACGACACGATTTCAGATATTGTCAGGCTGGGAAGAACAACAGTGTATCGTGCCCTTAAACACCTGGTTGCTTTGGGATATTTGGAGGTAAAAAACAGGCGGAAACGAGACAGCACGGGCGAATATTACCAGACTTCAAACCTCTATACGATCCTTTCTCAGTATAAAGTTATCCACGAAAAGGCTGTGGATAACTTGGGGATAAGTGGGGGGCTGAGTTCGCCACACGAACTTACCCCAGTTCGCCACACGAACTCTAACAAGAATTATATAACAAGAATTAGTAATAGAAGAGACTGTGGACTTGTGGATAACTTTTTCCAGGAGCTTTTTTCAACATACAAAATCTACTCTGATTTTAAACTAAGCATTTCAGATTCAGAGAAAATAAAGCTCGAAGAATTGATATCGAAATACGGGTCAGAAAAGGTTCTTGATGTTTGGGGGGATTATCAAAAACAAAAACCAGGGAAGCCTGTAAAGATCTTTATTGAAAATTTTGGAGTTTATAACAAAACACCCGAAACGAAGAAAAATCCAAAATCTGTCACTTTGAAAGAAATTCCAAAAAAATGTCCGGAATGTGGCAGTAGGGAACTTCAGAAGGTTATTGATGCTTTTCGTTGTCTGCACTGCTCAGCATGGTGGGATTTCGTTGAAGGTGAATGGGTTCAGGCAGTCAAGGATATACCGTGAACAAAAAGATACAGGCCGAGAATGCCTGCCTGAGGAAAATATATACGGATTTGCTAATTTACCTTTCGGCAATCAGAAACAAAAATTATCAATTGGCATCTATAAAGGCATCAACGATATATAAATCAACCTCAATCCTGGCGAAGGAAGGGAGTTTGTGTGAAGATTCTTAAAAAATATGTATTGCAGTATGAACCTTTTCTGGGTGCACTAATTATCAGGTACACTGATTACAAAGGTGCCCCTAAATTAAAACTTCATTTGCAGTTGTCAGGAGGAGTTGGTTGTTTTACAGAAAATATCTGGGCACCTCCGAGTTTAGATAAACAGATTGATTCGGTCGAACTCAAATTAAAACAGGAATTAAACCAGATCATAAATTTCAACTGGGGTAATGGAAATCATATTACAAACAGCATGAGAGTGGCCAATAGGGAAAACCAGCAATATGCTCAAAAACTATTGGAGCTTATAAAAACCGGAGCAATCCAGCAAGAACTATTCGAGGTGGTGTAATGGGAAAACATGATGACAGGTTTGAATACCTTTTTAACAATCTGGTGGATGATGTAAAAGCACTCAGAGATGCCTTTGAAAAACAGGAAGTGGGTATCGAAGGGTATGAAGTTATCCGGTCAAAAGCCAGAGATATTGCTGAGGTAACTCATCGACTAATTATCAAATGTGATCTTGTTATTGCAGGGTGTGAGATAAGTTTGTTCCAGCGCAAAGAAGGGGATCATATCTGTTTTTCCACTGATGCCACATCGAGGCTGTATGATGTTAAGAGGTGTAACGATATTGGCCAGCTAAAATATACATTAAGTACTCCTGGCCTCCAGCAAACTGTAAAGAAAGCAATTTTATCCAGGATCAAGAAACTGGAGAGGTGTCCAGGGAAATGAAAATATACATATCAAGCAAGATAACAGGAAATGACAATTATGTATGGGATTTTGAAAGAGTAGAAAAACGTCTTATTGCAGAAGGCCATGAAGTAATAAACCCTTGCGAACTCCCTCATGAACATGAGGATGCTTATGAAGAGTATATGAAAGAAGATATACAGGCTCTCCTAGAGTGTGACCGGATATACATGTTTGGAGAGTGGTTTAAATCTGAAGGTGCGGTAATGGAGCGTGCAGTAGCTCGGATCTGTGGTATTCAGTGTATGTATGAAAGAAGGGAGAATATATGAAAAAGGTATTTGTAATAGAAAACGCAGACAAACCAGAAAGAATGGAACTCTTAAAAAATACATCCGGGGAAACAGTCTTCTTTGGCTCCAAAGAAGAAGCCAGGGGAAAGGTGTTATTTATGGATGCAATACAACCGGTTCAGTTTATACAGGTGAAGCTATAGTGAAACCAGCTCTTGTTTACTATGGAGGGAAACAAACAATGCTTAATTATATCATGCCTCTGCTCCCGGAACACGGCTGCTATGTAGAACCTTTCTGTGGCGGTGCCACTGTTTTCTTTGCTAAAAAAAAGAGTTCGGTTGAAGTTTTAAACGATACAAACGATAATCTTATCAATTTTTACAGGATCCTGCATGATTCAAAAAAAAGTCAGATGCTTCTGGAATTGTGCAAGGGAACACTTTATTCCAGATCTGAGTACAATAGAGCTATTGAGCTGTTTAAATCCGGATCTGAGGTAGAGAAAGCTTGGGCTCTCTGGTTTAAAATCAATGCTGGTTTTTCCGGGAAGCTGAATGGTGGGTTTAGTGTTACTAAAATTCCTGGAAGCTCTCCAAGTATAAAATTTAACAATTATAAAAAGAATATGTTCCAAATTTCTGACGGGTTACAAAATGTTCAGATAGAGAATAAAGATGCAATTGAGTGTATTGATTCTTATGACAGGGAAACCTCCTTTTTCTATATAGATCCTCCGTATCTGGAAGCGGATCAGGGACACTACAAGGGGTACAAACCAGAGGATTTTAAAAAACTATTGAATAAACTCACCACTATTAAAGGGAAATTCCTTTTATCCTGTTATCCCGGGAGAATGATCAAGGATTTTGTAGCTATAAATGACTGGAGTTTCTTTGCAATTCAGCAACGAATAAGAGCCAGAAACCAGAACCATAACAAAAAGAACTGCAAAAAATTTAAAACAGAAATGCTGGTCTGGAATTATGACAAAATACTGATTCATCAAAATGAATTATTTGAGGAAGCAATATGACAAAAGGAACGCCTCTTTCTTCCAGGGAGGAAAGGGAATATGAAAAATTGTTTAAAGAAATGGAGGAGCTAAAATGCAAAAATGTATCTGTGGATCAGAGCAAAAAATCAGCACAGATCCCTTTAATTCTGACTCTATCTACTTAGAATGTCTGAAATGTGGAATAACTAAAGAAGTTGGAATATTGGAGGAGATTGTGTCAGAATGTCTGTCGTTTAGAGAAATTTCACCAATAATACATGAGATGTATAAAGACATATCTTCTGCTAAAGAGGCAGTATGAAATATAACAGTGCTAACGAAACAAGAAAACATATAAGAAGAGTAAGAGGCTACCTCCTAATGATTGAAGCCGACCTTGAGACTCGTGGTTATATTCATGACAGATCAAAACTACAGAAGCCGGAAAAACCCATATTTGATGAGTTTACCCCTAAGTTGAAGGGTTGTACGTACGGATCAGAAGAATACAAGGGGTTTCTCAAAGGGATGGGTGTTGCTTTAGAACACCATTACAAAAACAACCGGCACCATCCGGAACACTTTATTTACTATGAATGTAATGGATGCTTTAAAAGATTCTACGAAGAACCGAAGGTTTGTGATGTATGTGGTTATACTCAGTTTCAAATCAGATCCGATATCACTCAAATGAATCTCATCGATCTTATTGAAATGTTAATGGACTGGAAAGCAGCAACCCTCCGACATGCTGATGGAGACATTTTGAGGTCGATAGAATTGAACCAGAAGAGATTTGAATACTCTGATGAGCTTAAGAAGATATTTCTTAATACTATTGAGTATTTGGAACTGGGAAGGAGGTAAATGAACCACAGTGATTGCAAGTATTATTACCGTACTGAGTGCGAAAAAACGGCAATAGTATATGAGAGCCTACTTAAGAAAGAGATTGAGAAAACAATAACGGAAGTAAAACCGTGTTGTGGGATAGATCCAGTAGCGGTCATCCTTGATAAAGAGCAGCTGGTATGCCAGTTGTTTCAAACACAAATAGTCTATGGAGGACAATATGAGTAGATCATTAACAATCGGAACAAGAAGATTCACAGAAGTACTGGCAAATGACAAACCAGGACCAGGTGGAGCAAATCATGAGTATTTGGTTGTGTCTCATTCAGAGGGAGATGAGGGTAGTCAGATTTTCACCACAGTAAAATTTCAGAAGGGTCCAGTTAAAGAAACCGGGATAAATGGGATCCACAATGAAGACCTTATTGCTATCGTAGTAGATCGTCTGAGGGGATTTCAATCTGGGGAGTTTGCCTGCAGGGAGAATGCACTTGCTCTAACGAAACTTGAGGAAACTCTTCATTGGCTCAATCACCGTACAAATGAACGGATAGGAAGAGGCGTTGAGGGGACAAATCAGATATAGGAGATAGCATAACAATTGCAGGGCTGGTGGTACCTCTACCAGCCGCTTTTTAAGGAGGAACCATGCAAACAAAAATGATGGATGGTCTAGTTGGGGCGGTAGAAGAATTTGATCTTGAGAAGATGATTTTACAGATTACAAACCCTGAAGTAAAAAAGGTTGAAGTATTTGAAAGAGATTCTATTGCTGATATGGAAGCAAAGAAAGCCTGGGCAGGAATGAACAGACGGCAGCGTAGGGATATTAAGAAGAAGTTAAGAAGATAAATTAAACTTTTAAGAGTTTTAGCCATGGAGGAATAACGGGATGAATAATGCTATAAAATATAAATCAAAATATCATCCAGCAAAGATAGAGGAGTTTGCACGATCCGGTTATACAGTGAGACAAATCTGTAAAAAGCTCAATATTTCCCCCGAAACTTTCTATAAATGGAAGAGAGAAAAGGTTGACGTATCTGACGCTTTTGAGAGGGGGCGTAAGGTTCTTTCAGATTCCCTGGTTCCCCATCTAAGAAAGAGGGCAAAAGGATTTTCATATACAAAAACAACAAAAGAAATGCAATTTACCAAAGATGAAGAAGGAAACGAAACAAGGGAGATGGTTATTGTTAAAAAAGTTAAGAAACAATATCCTCCTGATGTATCTGCACTGAAGTTCTTTCTTAACAATAGGCTGCCTGATGAATGGCAGGAAAGATCAACAATTGAACATGATGTACCAGAAGATTCCGGAATTATTATACTTTCAGGGAAGATATCGGTGGATGAATGGCAGAAAAAACAACAGCAGCCAAAAAAACAATAATCTGGAAACCTCAGCCGAAACAAGAGCTTGCATTATCCTGCCCCGCAGATGAAGTTTTCTTTGGTGGAGCTGCTGGGGGTGGAAAGACAGATTATTTACTGGCAGACTTCCTTGATGGAGTTGGTCATGGTCATGGACATAGAGGTGTTCTTTTCCGGAGATCATATCCTGAACTTGAAGAAGTAATAATCAGGTCTAAAGAATTATTTTATCCTCTAGGTGCTACATATAAAGAGTATAAAAATATCTGGACATTCCCATCCGGATCAACCCTCAAATTCAGACAATTGGAAAGAGATAAAGATGTACATAAATATCAAGGCCACGCTTATACCTGGATAGGATTTGATGAGCTTCCGAACTGGGCAACCGATTACTGTTACATTTATATGCGGTCAAGACTGAGATCTGCAGAAGGATTGCCGTGCCGATTTAGGGCAACCGGAAACCCTGGATCGGTTGGGCATACATGGGTCAAGCTACGGTTTATAGATTTAAAAGATGCAAATATAATATATCTGGATAAAGAAACAGAACTCACTCAGTGCTTTATTCCTTCCAGGCTGGAAGATAACCAGATATTGATGCAGAACGATCCTAAGTATGAGAAGAGGCTCCTTTCTCTTCCGAAACACTTACAGAAGGCTCTCCGATGGGGTGAATGGGATGTATTTGCAGGTCAGATCTTTGAGGAGTTTACACGGGATACACATACTATTGATCCAATCCCTCTGGATCCGGACTGGATACGTGTATGCTCAATGGACTGGGGATATTCAAAGCCGTTCTCTATAGGATGGTGGGCAATTACTCCTGCAGGGAGAGCAATCCGTTACCGGGAATGGTATGGCTGTGTGGATGGTGAAATGAATACA
Source organism: Spirochaetota bacterium (assembly GCA_024280415.1). GTDB lineage: Bacteria > Spirochaetota > Spirochaetia > B11-G9 > B11-G9 > JAJRQE01. The sequence goes on from JAJRQE010000095.1 coordinate 9,569, forward strand.
GGATTGAAGCTCGGGGTAACAGAGGTTGCAAAGAGAGCGTGGGCTTTATCGGTAGTAGAAGGCTGTCACACTATGGTTGCAGATCCTGCATGCTGGAGTAAAATAGATGCAGAGAATCCTACTGTAGCTGAAAAATTTAAAGATGTTGGATGGGATATGGTTAAAGGTTTAAATAGTCGCTTTCTGGGGTTGGTTCAAGTGCATGATATGCTTAAACAGCTGGGAGAAGATGGCCGTCCAATGATGCTGATTTTTAAAAGCTGTCATGCATTTATTAGAACCATTCCAGGACTGGTAGCTGCAGAGAACCGTCCTGAAGATGTTGATACCAATGGAGAGGATCATTGTTACGATGAAACCAGATATATGATGATGAGTGAGTATGTAAAGAATCCTGCTAAATTCCAGGATCTGAACAAGGTGTTTGCTCAGAAAGAAGGGAGGGAGCTTGAAGATTATGATCCACTCAGATACAACCTTGATTGATTGCAAAGATGGAAGAATGTATGAATCGATAAAATGGTTACTCCAGGAGATAGACAAATTATCCTTCGGGGAAGTTACTCTTGGTTTTACAATTCATCAGGGGCAGATTAGATCGATTGAAAAAAACAGTAAAATTAAGGAGCATAAAGAGAAAAAATATGAATGATGTAAAGGAAAATTGAATTGTATTCCAATACACAGCATGATATATTAAAAGAAGGTGATGTAATGAAAAAGTCAATTAAAGTATTTATAGTTTTCGTTTTCCTTTTTGGAATAGGTTTTTTCGCAGCAGATCACAATGTATTGGCACCAATACATGAAATGTGGCATTTTATAATTGCCAGGATTACAGGCTCATATTCTAGAATTGTTTCATGGAACTCCACAACAGTAGGGAAATCTAATTATGCAATTACTATCGCCGGTTTTTATGGGGAATTATTTACCTTTATCATTCTATCATTATTATTTAATTACAAAAATAAATATAAACTAATGGCTTTTTTTATGGGATCTGCACATAATAGTTTATTATTTGCGATGACCTCTACAGACTTTTCTAAGATCAGAACTGGTTATGGGTGGACTGATACTATATGGGTAATGGTAGCTTTCTTTTTATTAGTAGCCTGTTGGTTGCTAAATTTAGTCATCCGTCTGGAAAAAAAGAGCAGGGAGAAAAGGGTTATTATCAAAAAAAGTACAAAAAGATTGACAACACAGAGAAAGAGGTATAGTTTTAAATAAATAACTTGATCAGCAAGAACTGATCACAGCTTTGCCGACCGAAATACCAACGGAGGCGAATTAAGTAAATGGGTAAAATTTACCTGCTTACTTAATTCGCCTCTTTTTTTTGTCCGGAGGGATTTATGGGTGATTTACCATGGTGGACAATAGGAAGTCCACTGGGAAAGAAATATGCGCAAAACCAATTTGGAAATTATATCCAGGGAAGGAATAGTCTCCAGGGAGGAATAGTTGCAAATAACGTACAGGACAGGTGGAATAGATCAGGAACAGAAGATAGAAGCACCTCTCCTGTAAGATCTTACAATACAAACCAGCAGGAAACTGTCAAATCTTACGACACAACAGGTAGAGGTCCTAAAACAGGAACCGATGAGACAGCTCTGCAAATAAAAGCTAGAGAGAAAAGAAACACAGAGGCAGAGTCCCTAAAAGAAATAACCAAAGATAATATTGACAAACAAACACCTGAAAGGTTGAAATCTGAATATCAAAAACTCACAAATGTAATTTATGAGGAATCGGATTTTTTTAAGGAGTTTAATAGAAAGCGGAATCTGTATGATACAAACCTTCCTGAAATTGACGCTCTGAAGGAAGAAGTAAAAAGACTTAAAGGCTGGGAATAATGCCAACTACAAAAGCCGTTAAAGATGTTCTTGAAAAACTCAACCAACTTAAGAGTGAAAGATCATCCTGGGAGGCAGAGTGGAGAGAAATAGGCACCTATGTTTTTCCACGAAGAAGTAATTTTGAGAAACTAAAAGGAAGAGCAACCCGTGTTGGTTCCAAGGTATATGATGGAACCACCATAGGAGCATTAAACTTATTAGCCAATGGTCTCGTGGGTTATCTTGTTTCCCCGGCTACCAGATGGTTTAAGCTCAAATTACCACAAACAGAACTTATGGAAACAAAAGGTGTAAGGCAATGGTTGGAAGAAGTTGAAAAAATTCTTTATGCAGATTTTCATGATTCGAACTTCTACGAAGAGATTGTAGAATTATTCAAAGATGGTGGTGCCTTTGGTACGGCCAGTATGTATGTCCAAGAAGATTTAGACCGGCAACAGCCAAATTTCTCCTGTAGACATCCTAAAGAAATTTTTATAGCAGAAAACAGATATGGAAGAGTAGACACAATATTCCGTGTTTTTGAGCCAACAGTCAGAGAGCTTGCAGAGGAGTTTGGAGAAGATAATCTATCCACAAATAGCAGAAATGTCTTAGAAAAGTCTCCTTATGACCGTATTGAAGTAGCCCATTGTGTATTTCCCAGACAAGCTCGGGATATAAATAGTAAACATAATAAAGATAAAAAATGGGCTTCTTTTTATATTGAAACAGTTGATCAACACACTTTAACTGAATCCGGATACGACACACTGCCCTATATTATATGGAGGTGGGGAACCAACTCTGATGAAGTTTATGGACGTGGACCCGGCTTTGATGCGTTATCAGAGGTGTTAAAGCTTAACCAGATTGGTAAAACAAAAATGAAGCAGGCGCAGATGGCTGTTGACCCTCCTTTGAATGTACCTGAACACATGAGGGGGCGTGTAAAATGGGTTCCAAGAGGCCTTAACTATTATAAGAGTAAAGAAGACCTTCTTCATGTTGCAGATGTAAAAACAAATTACCCTATAGCTTTGGAAGAACTTAAGGCTGTTCAGCAGACAGTAGAACAATTTTTCATGACTGACTTCTTTCTCATGTTACAAAAGGCTCCGATGAAAATGACAGCGACAGAAGTTATGGAACGGCAAGCAGAGAAAGCAGCTGTTTTGGGTACCGTTATTGGTAGAATTGCGAGCGAATTTCTCGATCCTGTAATAGACCTTGTTTTCGAGATGGCATATAAAGCTCGTCGGCTGCCTCCTCCACCTCAGATACTTATACAAACTCCTGGGGTAAAACTTGAGGTAGATTATATGGGTCCATTAGCACAAGCGCAAAAGAAATTTCATGTAACACAAGGTGCGACCCAGGCGATTCAGGCAATTATACCACTTGCCAAAATTAACCAGGGAATTCTTGATTTTATAGATTTTGACGAACTTACAAAGGAGATGCTTGAGGCGTATGGAATGCCTCAGAAGGTAATCCGGGATAAAGAATTAGTTGCTAAAATGAGAGAGGCCAAACAGAAACAGATTCAACAACAACAGCAACAAGCACAGCTCAATGAAACAATTAAACAGTATCCATTAGATAAAGAAGCTCCTCCAGATTCCCCGATGGCCGATATGTCTAACCAGCTTAGAGCTGCAATTGGGGGTGTGAAGTGAAGTGGTTCGGGAAAGACCAGGGAGACCCTGACAAAGATATAAGAGATGCCTATAGGAGAGTTTTTCTGACTCCGGAAGGGAAGATAGCTTTTGCATATCTGTTAATTGATCTTGGATATTTTGAAGAATCGAAAAATGAAGAAGAAGTAGTTCGAAAGAATTTTGCAATTAGATTACAGGAGCAACTCGGGATTCTCCACGAATTCAATGCAGTTGAATACGTGGATAGGATTTTGAGTCTTCCGGTATATATCGAAGATAAGGAGCAAAAGAAACATGGAAATTAACACAATTACGAACTCCCAGACAGTGGACGACTCGGTAGTTGTACCTGGGGCACCTGATCCAAATACACCTGATAATACACCAGGCGATGGTAATCAGACTCCAGGAAAAGACAAGTGGGTTTATCAGTTGGAGAAGGATCTACAGGAAGAAGACAGGATTGTTAGCATGGGTGGAGTATCCAAGCTTGCGAGGACCTATCTGGAAACTGTGGGCAAAATTGAAAACATGGTAGAGCTTCCTGGCGAAAAAGCGGATGCAGAAGCTATTAATACTTTCTATGGAAAGCTTGGTAGACCTGAAAAAGCAGAAGCTTATGATTTTACAGGGGTTGATAAGGTTGATCTTGTTAAGGATGAGGAGATCCTGGGGTTCAAACAGAAATGTCATAATCTCGGTCTTAATCAGAAACAGGCTAAAGAACTTTATCAATCCTCCATGTCGGATCTTGCTGCTCAGCAGAAAGCTAATAAAGAAGCGAGAGTAAAAAGAGATGCTGAGTGGGAAGCAGAACTCAAAAAAGATTTTGGCGACAAGTACAACTCAAAAATTGAACAGGCTACCAGAGCTTTTGCCGAGGTAGGAGGAAAAGAAGTTGCCGAACTTTTCGAGTCAGTAGGGATGGCTCAACATCCAAATCTCATTAAGGGATTTGTAAAGATTTACGAGCAACTGGGAGGGGATCGATTTTTTACCGGATCTTCTAACCCTGGTGGGTCTGAAGGTGATGGCTGGTATCCCAATACTGACTTTGGAGAATAAGGATATTTAAATGGCTGATGTGACTCAGAATATGTTGAGTTTACACGAAGCAGCAAAACGTTTCCACAACAAGCAACTTGTTGAAATTGTCGAACTGCTTGAAGAACAGGATGACTTTGTCAAGGATTTACAGGTAACAGAAGCTAACAATGTAACGTCTCACCTGACCACACTCCGAACAAGTCTCGCACAGGGTGACTTCTATATGATCAATGAAGGCGTCGCCTCAAAAATGACTACAACCCGTCAGATTGAAGAAGGTATTGCCATGCTCATGGGATATAGTAAGGTGTCGCAAAAACTTGCACGCATTTCCGGAAACCCAGAAGCGTTTCGCAAAGGGGAGGATAAAGGGTTTATCGAAGGATTTACACACCAGATTTCAGGTATGGGGTTTTATGGTGATAAGTCTACTAACCCCCGAAAAGTAGACGGTTTGGCAACCAGATACAATGCTCTTGCATATACCAATGTTCATGGTGCTGGCGGATCAACTGCAGATGAGCAGACTTCTATTTATATTGTGCAGCATGGTCTGGATAAGTTTCACGGGATTTATCCCAGAGGCAGCCAGGCAGGAATTGTTGTCACTGATGAGGGAACGGAAACAGCAGTGGTTGATGGAAAGGAATTCCCTATTTATAGAACACGTTTTGATTGGGATCTGGGGATAGTAGTCAGGGATGACAGATGTGTCCAGCGAGTCTGTAACATACCAACAGGCGTTGATGTAACATCTCAGACAGCAGTGGATGCAATGAAACTGTTTGAAAATCTGGCAATCAAGGCACTTAACCTGATGCCCAAGAAAGGTAAAGGTGCAGTACTCTATTGCAACAACGAACTTATGACTTACTTTGACATCAAGGCCAAGGATAAGGGAAATGTTGTCTGGGGAACAGGAAATCTGTGGGGTGAAGAGGTAACAACCTTTAGAGGACATCCTGTGCGATTGTCCGACACCATCGTTTCGACCGAAGCTGTTGTATCCTAAGGGGGATAAAATGATTTTAGATAAAAAAGGGTTATTCGATGATGGAAAAGCCCTAACTTCAATCGGCACTACTTATTCCGACGTGCTTCCTATGCCTGCTGGCGATATAGGCAGAGGTACTCCTGTATACCTACATACCCAGGTAGTGGAAGCATTTGCTTCTGGGACAAGTATAGGGACTCTCGCAGTAACACTCCAACATTCTTCTGATGGAGTTACTTATACAGACACCGTTCTTACCACAGGTGTAAAAGCAGTTACAGATTTAACTGTGGGGACAAGGTTGTTTCAGACAGCTCTCCCGGTTGGTCTCGACAAGAACCTGAGACTTAAATATGTGGTTGCAGCTGAAGCAATGACAGCAGGAAAACTTACCTCGGGGTTGAATATCAGCACCGAGTAAAAAAATCTATTAAAAGAAGGGTATCGAAAGGTACCCTTCCAAAAAGGAATTAATATGGGAAAAGAAAAAAGCAAACCTGTAGTGGCAGTATGCCTTGCAAAATGCAATTTGGTTGGGTATGACGAAGAGTTTAAAGCTAACACTACTTATACTTTTGAAGAGCCGGTAAAGCTGTCTCCAGCTATGTGGAGGATTTTGGTTAATCCTGAATCAAAGAAAGTAAAACCGGCAAAAGTTAAAAAGGTTGAATAATGACTGCACTGGAACTGGTGAATAAAGCTTTAATAAAGTTGAATCAACCAGAAGTAACACTATTGTCAGACACAGCGACCGGAGTGGGGGCACTCCGGTCTGTTTTTAGTGATACGGTTAATGAGCTTTTTGAGGCAGGATCTTCAAAGAGAGGTTGGAGCTTCATGAAGAAAAGAGTAGCTCTTGTTGCTCATGTTGGGACAAATATCACAGATTATACTTATATGTACGATTTCCCTTCCGACTGTGTTGTACCCTTAGAACTAAAGGATGGCGGACAGTATGAGATTGAATCCGGAGTACTTTACACTGATGATGATGAACCGGTACTTATCTATACCTATAATCCAGTAACAACAACAGTTGAAAATTCAGTTACGATCCCGGTAATGGATGTCGATCTTCCTTCTTCTTTCCAGGAAGCACTGGCTGCAAGAATGGCAAGTAAGGTTGCTGGCAAGGTTACAGAATCAAAAGATCTTCCACAATCTCTCTTCCAGGAATACTTTATGATGCTCAGAACTGCCCTTCAGTATGATGCGATGCTGACACCAGTCAATGACGACGAAGAGGATATCTGGGGTGAGTAGAAAGCGATTACTTATAACTGACTTCTCCCGGGGGATGGTATCTGATCGTCTGGCCGGCAAAGCAGAGACAGGTTTATTTCAAAAAGCAAGCAGCGAATTGACAAATTTTATTGTTAATCCGGATGGTGGAGTTTCCCGAAGAAGAGGGACAATTTTTGTTAGAAGGGGCGCTGGTGTTGCAACGGGTATTCCTGCTTTCACGGTGTTCTCGAAAACTTCCGGAGCGACTGAAGTTCCTTATGTTGGATTCATTGAACCGGATACAACTAATAAATTTACAGTTATGAACGGACAGGATCATGTAGCAACCTCTCTTCTGAGCGCAAATCTAGAACCTGGTGAGAAATTATACGATTCCGGAAAGTTTAATGATAATGTTCTTGCCTCACAGCAGCAGTTGCATATTTGGGGACCTACAAAATCATTCCTGGTAGATATAGAAACCCTCGCCACAATTACAGAATGGACTGAACAGGATATCTCATCAATCTTTCAGGGCAGAATGATTGCGGTAGATAGGGAAACTTCAAAACTTTTTTTCTCTGTCGCATATGATTTTGACAATTTTACAGGAATAGGCGCTCTTAACTTTATGCCTGATCATTTTTATTCTGAAAAAACTCTTTGGATTAAGAGCCGGACTGGGGTGTATATAGGGACAACCAGAGCAGAATATGAAGTTGTTTCCGCATATCCTGCTTTTACCGAGGATATGGGAGGAATCCAGACAAAAAAAATCTCATCAATTGGTACGGATAATGCAGTTTATTTCGGCCCTGCAATGGTGATGAGTAAAGATAACCGATTACTACGGATGAATTATGTTGGTGCAAACCAGTATCAGTCGAATAGTATTGCTGAGTACATAGACAATGAAAATATAGTTACTATGGATACAATTGAATACGGATCTCATAGGTACCTTTTCTTTGTTGATGATGTTCATGACCTTTACTGTTTAACCGAAAGTCAGCAGTCAGAAGTAGCTGGTTGGACAAAAATAATGGAAAATGTGTACTGGTGTAAGAGTTTTGACCAGGATCTTTATATAACACGCAAAAGAGGAGCTGAATTCTGGATTGAAATACTTCCTCTCGATTCTTTTAAATATCCATGGAATAGGATAGATAATTCAGATTCACTATTTAGGCATAACAATATCCATGCGGATGCAGGCGGATACATTAATGCTTACATCGATGCTACTCTTGGGAATATTGTTACTTCGGATTATTTACCAGAATCTGAAACTGTAAGTGTCTATAACCTTACAACCTTAGCAGACTTAGGGACAAACTTAACAACAGCAACAGGGGAACTTGGGACTGATGCTGAGATTATAACCCTACTGGGTGTTGTTGATGATACTCCTGTTGATGCCTACACTTATCTGGATGAATTCACATCGGTTCTAAAAACTCTTCCTATCCCAACTGGAAGTGTAGGAGCAAAAAAACAGATTAAAAATATTGTTGTAAAAGTCTTTAATTCAGAAGCAATGAAGGTTCGTGTTAATGAAGGAACCTGGCAGGACTGGAGTAGTACAACCTTTTCCGGCAATGTTAAGTTCAATGTTGAATGTGAAAGTTCTGATACTGTCCAGGTAGAAATTCAGTCAGTAGGTGTGAAACCTCTTAATATTCTACTAATTGAAGCTGATATATCTGGAGGTGATTTGTAATGGGTTTTTGGTCGTGGTTGACTGAGACAAAAGACGATGGCGTAGTTACCGGATTTGCTGATTTTTTTAATGAACTTGGTGATGCAATAACAAAGGACTGGAACAACTGGACAGGGAAGACAGCAAAAGAAACAAAAGCAGCTCTTGATGAACAGTATAACAACGACTTATTTGATATTGCTCAACAAACAGCGAACCTGCACCGAAAACAGGCGCTTGAGACATTGGAAAATGTACAAGAAAATATAGATTTAGCAGCAGATAAAAACGAATTTGTATTTGGTCAGGCTCAGGAATATTTTAACGATGCAATGCTGGAGCTTGATTTGGCTAAGAGGCGTACTGATGAATCAATCGGGCGTGCAGAAGTACAAAATACCACAATTCTTGCAGCAATGGGGGGACGAGGAGGATCTAATTATAAATGTGCAGATGAAACGATAAGCAAAGCAAGAAGCGACACTCAATTTCAATACAACCAAAATGCAGATAAAATTGCGGATGCAGAGGTTGCAGCCGAATTCCAGTACGATCAAACAAGTACCGCTTTATCTCAGGCATTAGCAAGTGCTGGTACTGCTTACGATCTGGCCAATAATGCGATTGATATAAATTTAGATAAGGCTGAAACAGGCAAGGACTACAATTCAGATCAAATAGATCTTCAAATTGATGAAATAAATAGAGAAGATTTCTTTAATAAGATAAAATTTGGTATCGATATTGCAAGTTTTGCAATTGGTGGATATACCCAACTTGCCAATATTCCAGCATTGGCACTACCAAGTTTTTCTACATTAACCAATAGACTTTATGAACCTCCACGAACAAATGATATTTATCAATCTAATTGGTTAAAAGGATATTAGAATGGCCAATATTTACGATGTAGGTAACAGTTTAATGAATCTTGCCGGAAATGTTATAAATGCTATTGGGCAGCAAACACCTTTAGAGATAGCAAAAAGGGATTCATCAGTGTCTGCAGCTGTTAGTCAAGCAAAATTAAAAATACAGGACTATAACCAAAATATCCATAAAATTACGGATCCTGTTAAAGGGTGGGATGATTACAAGCAGTCGATTTATAATGATATTATTAAATCAAAAGAGTCAGATTCTACCTGGGGTAACATTGATCTGAGTGATCCTATTGCAGCGCAAATGTTTGAAGATAAATGGCTGGAGCTAAATGACCTGGAGAATAGTTTTGTTTCCGATTTTGCATACAAAAAAGAATTAAAAGATATCCAATATACCCATCAGCAAAATATTGGGAATGCGCTACAGTTAAACAATGCTCTGGATGCTTCCCAGGAACTAAACAGAGTTTTCCAGAGTATGGAAAGTTCAGGTATGTATTCTAAGGAAGAAATCACTGTAGCTGAGGTAAAGGGTTATCAGTCATTATGGAGAAGGGAAGCACAAAAGAGCCTTTTACATAATGCAAATAATCAAGGATTTGAGTATGCCCATGAAGTTTTAAACACTATGAAACCTCCTGAAGGTATTTCTGAAGACGATCCTAGGAATTTCCTCAACTCCGAATCAAAAACTTCATTGCACGAATGGTTAGATAGCGAAGAACTTAAATATAAAGAACAGTTAAAAGTCCAACAAGATGAAACCTATAGTAAAGGCTTTACAATGATAACCGAAAACAGCTTCACAAGTGCAGATCAGATTGTCAGAGAGTGTAGTAAAAATGGAAAGTTTTCTATATTAAATCAAAAACAGCGTAAGGATATGTTGTACGACTTTTTCTGGTGGCAGGGAAAACGAGAAAAAGCTGTTAACGGTGAAGAAGATAAATCTTCGTCCGAATGGCAGTTAGGACTTGATTTTATTTTACTTGACTATGATGCAGATAGAACCGACTTGGTAAATTATGCCAGAGCTGGGATTGAAAGTGGCGAAATGTCAGTAGATGACAAAAAAAAAGTAGATAAAATCCTGGAGAATGACATACAGTTCCGGAATATAGGGATTTCAGAAGTTGCTGGCAGAATTAAAAATCTTGATGAAGATGATTACGGGAAAGGGGTTCAGCAGGAACTTCTTGATGGCTTGAAAAATTTTATCAGAATGGATGAGTTTGGAGAGATTCGTAAAGACAATGAAAAAGTACCCGGTCCTGCAGAAATTCACCAATGGCTTGATAATCAATTAGAGCCCATTGAATGGAATCGTTTAGAAGGTAACATAGGCACTGTATATGATAAATACAGGGATTACAGACGGGATATTAGTTTTATAAATGATTTTGAACAGGTTGATCTTGATGTAGAGAATGGTAAGCTAATTGGTCTGGCACAACCAGAGTTAATTATGAAGCACTTTAACAATCCTGATATTAACACTAAGGACAGTATTAAGTCTGATATTTCCAAAAATATGTTTGGATATGATTATGAAAACCTTACAGAGAACCAGATGAAACAGGTTGATGCAAATATGACTGTCCTGGATCTTGCAGAAGCGCAAAGGAATTATACTGCAACTGAATTAAATATCCCTACTGATAAAATCAGAGTCCTTCTTGATAGGAATGGGAACCCTCAGTTTCAGGATATGCGTAATGCAGCTTTATACGAAATTAAAGTAGAAGGGAATGTGAATACGATCTATAGGTATGTTCCTGAAAAGGATCAATGGGATCTGTTTAAAGGAAAGGATATTCCCTTAAAAAAACCAGACCTGAATCCCGTTATACCTTCAGTTCAATCAACACAAGATAAGGTAAATAATGCACTAGGACGTATCTGGTAATGGAAATACAAGGAAGTGGTCTAACCCCTATTGCGTTACCTGAAATAGATCTAAACAAATACCTGCCTCCTGGATCTGTAATACTTGATCAACCAAAACAACCAGAGGTTATTCAACCAGAAGCAGACGGATTACCTCCCGGGACTTCTGTACTTTATGATCCGGTAGACTTTAAAGCAGCAGAGAATGTAATAAAGAGTATTGCAGCAGATCCCAGAGGAGTAGGAAACAGGGTCCGGGCAGCTACCCAACTTTCTGAGATATACGGGAGCACAATCGAACAAGCATATAAAAACCTTGATAAACTGATAGAAAAGTATACTGGCCAGAGGATGGAACCTGCAAAAGCGACACAGGTAATCGCAGACTCATGGAAAAGAGCAAACCTCGATATCCAGATAATGGATCTTGAAGCCAGGTTACTTGAGAATCCTTACGATGAAGGGTTAATGAATCAGATAGAAGATTTTGAGAGCCAAATGCCAATGGCGGACAATTTTCAATATGGGATTATTACTGATGTATTATCAGCGACAGCAAACACACTTCCATTTACTATGAAAACAACGAGTAAAGGAATGGAGTTGGCTATAAAGGCTGGATCAGTTGCTGGTCTCGGAGCAGGGATTATTGGACAACTGGGTCCTCAGGTAGCACTCCCTGAAGAAATAATAACTGTACCAGCAGCAGCCTTTTCTGCCGGCGTAATAGCATTCAAAGCAGGGAATACCTTCGAAGCTGCCCGGTTATCTGCAGGAGGAATATCAGCTGAAATGCGAAAAGCTGTAGATGCAGACGGGAATAAAATACCGTATCCTGTCAGGCTTGCATTTTCACTTGGAGGAGGGTTGATTTCAGGAGCTTTGGAGCAGGCACAGTTTGATGTTATGTTTAAAGGAAATGCACCTTTAGCAAGAATAGTCCAGAAGGCAGGTGCTAAATTCCTTCAAAAAACTCATATAACTGGAAGTCTTGTAAAAGGTGCTCTCGACTTTATGGCAGGTATGGCCGGTAATATTACAACAGAGGTTCTTCAAGAGGTATCTCAGGAAACAGTAGAGACTCTTGCAGATGATTTAGCAAGAGCAGTATCAAATGAAATACAAAATTCTAATCTGGAACCAACTACTATTGATGAATATGGGAGGGTGTGGAAAGAGACAATCTCTCAGACTTTCAAGGCCCAATTACTTATGGCCTTTCCTGGTACATTCAATTCAACAGTTTCAAGAGCAGTTGATGAATATAATACAACCAAAGAGACTGTAAAGGTAGAAGAAGAAGTTCGTACTGAAATAGAAAAAAAGATTGAAGAGGTTCTTACTCCGGAAGAATTAGACTATGCCCTTGAGAATACAAAAAATCAGACACCTACATCTTTTGAGATTAAAGATAACAGGGGAGTGGCTAAAACAGATGAAGGTATTGAAGTTGGGAATATAGAATACATTCCCGAAGGAGAGGCAATAACAATCACCTCCCTTAGTTCATCCACAAGTAAAACCGGTTATCAGGCAGCAATAGGTATGGTTAGGAAAATAGCTGAAGAGAATCCGGGGAAAGTTATCTGGTTTAATGAGGCCTCAAGCGATGCGCCAGCGATAAGAAAAGCAATCGAAGGACTTAACCCTGATATCTCTCAAACAATTCTGAATATTGATGCGTTGAAATTTGATCTGGGAGCACTTGAGAAAGAAAGAGCAGATCTGGTTGATTTAAAAACAAAATACAAAACGCTTGAGGCCGAAGGAAAAGACTTTACAACCATAGAGAAAGAGGATCTGGAAGCAGGTTTTGGAAGAGAAATTCCACTATCTCTTGAAGAGGTAGAACTAAGGCTTTCTCAAATTGAAGGGGATTCTATACGCCTTGAGAACCGAATAGGTGATTTGGAAAATCTCCGGAAGAATCAATCCATTTATGATATTAGAGCTAATTGGCAAAAAACAGCGTTTGAATATCGATCACAGAAGGTAGATCCTAAAAATGATCCTGCAGTAGAAAATTTCAAGATTAAAACCGAACTTCAATTCCCTTCTTTTAAAAAAGAAGAAGTAGATGCAGCCTTTGAACTGATAAGTTTACGGTCTGATGCAATGGGTATGAGTCCAAAGGATTGGATCGGCAAGTATATTGCTGATATCCAGCAGATGAACCCCAAAACAGCCCAACTGAACGCAGGAGATGCAAAAGGAGCAGTTTCTTTTCTTGAGGATGGACGGGCGGTAATACATGCTACAGAGGCAAGTGATTTTACTACTTTTGTTCATGAGATGGCTCATATCTTTCGGAGACAGCTGAGTTAAGAAGAGCTTACAACAGCATCAGTATGGGCAGGCGAAGAAGATGTAAACAACTGGTCTGTGGATGGGGAAGAAAGATTTGCAGAAGCTTTTGAAAGATATATCTGGGAAGGCCGGGCACCAAGCGAGAAAATGAAGAATATCTTTCAGAAGTTTGTAGAGTTTATGAGATCTGTTTATGACTCGGTTATGAGCAAGCCGGATATCTCGGAGGATATCCGGGGAGTGTTTGATAATCTTCTATCAAAGGAAAGAATTGAAGCTTTAAGAGCAGATGAAGCAATCTCAAGTAAAATCTCCATGAAAGAGAATTTTCTCTTTCAATCTGTTGAAGAAAGTGATATATTTACTGATGAAGAGTTGGAAGAAATAGGAGTTTCCTATGGATCGAAAGAGAAATACAGAAAAGCCCTTAACGAAGCCCTTGAAGAATTCAGTAGTATATCCTCCCGGCAGAAACGACGCTATATTAATACTGGAGGACAGCAACTCAGTCAAAACAAAAGCATCGTCCCCTATGATAAAATTAAAAGGGTAGATATAACCGGAAAGACTGTACAATCCCCTCACGAGCTTGCTGCATTATTACAATTTTTTAGAAATCCAAGAATAGAGATAATGAATATCTTATACCTAAGTAGTACTGGTGAGGTGTTGGCTCATACTGCTTTTAGTTCCGGTCTACCATCCAGAACTCAAGGTGTGGAGAAATTTCAGGACAACTTCATTTATATCACCAGGATGGCAAAATCTCTTAATGCTGAAAGTGTCTATTTAGCACATAATCATCCATCAGGGAATCCTGAATCATCTACTGAGGATATCCATCTTACTGCTGTCTATAAAAAAGAATTGGGAGAGTTGTTCAAGGGGCATTTAATATTGGATCATGATAAGTATAATTATATTGATTCAAAGGCATTATACGATGATATATACCCACTAGACAGTAATTTTAAAAAATATACGGATGAGAGAAGAGAAAAGGTCAAGTTATTGTTCAACCTCATGATATTGCCACAGTTTTTAAAAAAACATTGATGCAGGAAGAGGATATAGCTGTTTATGTTGGTTTAGATAATACGCACCGGATAGTTTTCTGGGCATATGCTGATGAAAATATTTCTTATGACAAGTATCTAACATTACTCAGAACTATTGGTGGAAGCAAGGCTATGATGGTAACAAATAGTTCTGGAAAATATACCGAAGAAATTAGCAAACAAAAAGAGGCCGGCCAGAGGAATGATGTATTTCTGGATATAATTTTAGTAGATAGAACTGATGGATTGATGATTACTAACAGCGAACTCCATGATACAGCCTGGGCCTCTTATGTTACAAATCTTGAGAGGAATACACTTTCAGGACCAAAGAAAATTGTCAATAATCGATCTGATCAAAGAGTTCTTTTCCAGCCAGATCCGGAGCACGAAGCAGAAGTTAAGAAAGCAGTAGAAGTAGGGCGACCAGTACCGGATAATGTTCTTCAGTCATATTCTGACAGAGACTGGGCACAGGCTGAAATAGAAAGGAGAGATAAAAAAGAGCTGCAGGATGAAACTCTTTCCTGGCTTGAAGATGAAGCAAGGGATTTTAAGACTGCTGGTGAATTTGTAGCTTATGCGCAATCAATGCTTGAGATTGATGAGAAATTAGGACAGAACGACCCCGAATGGTTTGAAGCTTTCTGGCGTAGGGCAACTAAATATGATGAATCCCGGGAATGGAAAGATCAGTGGGATCGGCAGTCGATTATCTCTCTCCTGGAGCAGGTTGGTTCTTTGAGAAAAGAAGCAACGGACGCAAGGTTTCATGGAACAATAATATCAGCAGCTATCAGGATGCAGTCAGGGAAGGAAATTACCGATAAGCTATTTGGTACAATCCAAAAGATCCTTACAAATAATCCTGAACTCTACAGACTGAAAATAGCAGAGCTCAACAACGATCCGGAAGAAATGAGATCAGCCTGGGAGGCCTGGCAGGATAAAGAAGAAAAGGATCGACTTAATGCAGAGGCGAAAGAGAAACTCCCCACGAGAAGAGAAAGGATTAAAGTTGCAAAGGATCTTGAAAAGTATAAAAATCTTTCCAAAAAAATAGAATCCGGGGAAATACTCCTTTCTGAGATAGATGAGTTAGGCGAGGATGTTACTAAAGAAATTATTGCCAGTGATCGGAAGCTCAAGAAACTCCAGGATGAACTCCTTGAGGGCGATCGAAAAAGAGACAGAATGATTGATTCCCATATGGAAACTGTCTCTGAGTTGGAATTTGAAAAGAAAAGATCGTCCCGACTGGAAAAAAAGCTTGATACTAAAGACAGAAATATTGAGAAATTAAAAAATCGGGAAAAAGAGAAGAGGGTAAAGACAAAGATAAATAAAAGTATAGATACTGTACTTAATGAAAAAAAGATAAAAGAGATCCGTGCTGCACACAGGGAACGTATGGGAGTATTAAGGGATAGGGTTTTAAAAGAGAAAGCAAAACGTACAGCATTAAAGAGGAAGCAAAAAGCTATCAAAGACCTCCGGGAGCAGAAAAAGAACCTTGCCAGATCAATCATACGACCTGTTGCAAAAAATGTTGATATTGAATATCGGGAACAAATACAAGCTCTCCAGGGGCAGCTTGATCCAGACTTCAGATCTCCTAAAACAGTGAACACCTGGAATAAGAGGAAGGAACATTTTTTAAAACATCCGGAAGAAATTGATAATCTGTCTACTGATGTAAAAATGAAGCGTGCAAGTACGAGTTTAAGCGAATTATCTCTCGAGGACCTTAAGGAACTGGCCGATCAGATAGACCATCTCCGTTCAGTCGGAGAAACGAAACGCAGATTGAAAGCAATTATAGGTACGAAAGAAATACAGGATATTATTAGCAGTGCTGTTAAAACCCTGATTGGCAACAAACCTCTTAATCCTCCCAGGGAACCTATAGTGGGAGATCCTCATACTCCTGGTGATAAAATAAAAGCATTATACTGGTCAACAATGAGACCTTCCAGGCTTGTGGACGCCCTTGACGGCAAGGCAGATTTCAGTGGGGTACTACATAAAACCTTTATCGACGATGTAAATGAAGCAGTTTCAAAGGAAATAACTAATCGTAATGCACGGGTGAAAAAATTAAACACAAAGATGAAATCCTTGAGTATTGAACTTAAGGATTTTACTCGAAAGATTACTGTCGAACCCACTGGCAAAGGATCTTCCTTTACTGTAACAATGGACCAGGTCCTTAAGGTCTATGTTAATACAAAAAACGAACGAAACCTTGCTCGAATGGTTGCCCAAAATGGGAATAATGTTGATTTAAACCTTGCAAATCTTCTTATAAGTAAGTTATCAAAAAATGAATTGGCTTTTGCAAAAGCGATAATTGATGACTATGATGAAAATTTTAATCGCCTTGATGAAGCCCACATAGAGCTTACCAATGAACGCCTGGTACGTGAATCGGGTTGGTATTCTCCTATGGATGTTTTGACTCGTGATTATAGTGGCCCTAAAGGGTTAGAGAAGGAAATGAGTCAACAGCATGGGATAACAAGAGGTACTGTAAATAGAAGCATGACTAAATCAAGAATTGACATCTCTCCGAAACATCAAACACCAATGAAGATAGACGGCCTCTATTCTGAATGGTTAATGCACTCTTACAAACAGGAACACTACATTGAGATGGCGAAAACTGTTCATAAAATGCGTAGAGTTCTTGCCAATAAAGATTTTCAAGCTGCAGTACGCAATCATAAGGGTGGTGTTTATTTAACAGAACTTAATAGTTATGTTTCCAGGGTTGCCAATCCAAATGTTATGTGGTCGAACGATCCTGCGAGTAGATTAGTAAGAGCTGCGAAAAAGAATTTTGCCCTGGCTGCCCTCGCATATAATACAGTAACAATGTTCAAACAGCTTCCATCGGTTGTTTTTTATACCGCTGATTCTTCACCTGGTGAAATGTTATCAGCACTGGGAGAAGTTGGGAAGAATTGGAAAAAATGGAGACAGTTTGTCGAAGAACGGGATCCATTAATGATGGAGCGTTCAACTGAACGGGAAATTGAAGCCTTGAGGCGTAACAGAGATATGCAGATTCAGAATACTGTTAAGAAAGTCCAGTGGGCAGGAATGCAGGGTATTCTGATGATGGATAAGATTGCAACTACTGCAGGATGGCTTTCTGTGTATAACTACAACATGAATCTTAAGGGTGATAAGGCTGTAAGTGAAAAAGAGGCGATACGCAGGGCGAGGAACTCTACTTTACGAACACAGCCTGCATCCCATGCAAAAGATGTAGCCAGTTTATTTACGAGTGAAACTCTATCGACATTCACCATGTTCTCAAATCAGCTTAATCAGATCTGGAATATGGCAACTTACGACGCACCGGCAGCATTAGGTAAAATGAATCTTAAGCGTGGTTTTACAATATATGGATCTCTTGCTTTATCTGCAGCTTTAATCTGGATGATTAGTAATAGAGATATCCCGGATGAGAAAGATAAGTTTATGGATTTTATGGGATCTTTTACAAATTATGTACCGTTATTGGGTCCTGTTATTGTCCAGGTTTCCAAGGGTTGGGATGTTCAAAACCCCCTTTATAAAATACCGAGTGATTTAACTAAAGGAAGTAACTATCTGTCTAAAGGTGAGTATATAAAAGCAGCAAAGAAATTACTTGAAGGGATCTCTTTTGGTGCTGGCCTTCCATATGTTGAGGCCAGGAGAATCGGTAAAGGAATAGAATCCGGGGAGTTGGGTACTGGAATTCAGTATACTCTTTTTGGAGGAAAATGGTTTGAGGAATAAATGAGAAACACGAGTTATAACGAAAATCAGATTGCCGGGATTATGCAGAAAACAACTCCTGAAGAATCCGTTGCAAATCTACTACGAGTGAATGATTCAATTAAAATTGGATTTACAGGGACAGATATCAATAATCCTGAAGACGGGGATAGATTACATTATATCGATGGGGACGAGGAGGCATATCTTGAATTTACAAGAGGTGTATGGAGTGCGGTTAACGGAATTCAAATTGGTGGTACTGATAGTAATGGTGTTTTTATCAGTGGGGTATCCTGTAGACAGGTTGTAAATCCCCTGGTAAGTGCGATGGGTCAGGAATTCTATCCAGCTCCTGAATTTCTTATATTTAACTGGGAAAATTCTTACGTATCTCATGAGGGTGCGAATACTCTTGATAATGTTAATACAGACTTTTTTCCCACTGCAAGATTTGGGACATACAGCCTTGGCTCGTTGGCGGGGTATGATGGTTATGTTAGTAGTGTACATGGTACAACAACATGGAGCTGGGATTCGTCTGCTGATAATTGCGCATTCGGTGAATATTTTTATCCTGTGTTGCTTAATACAAAAGCAAGTGGATTTTACGGTATACAAATAAAGTACTTCAATATAGCCGATATTATAGCAGTTGAGGGTTATTCTGATGAAGTATTTGTCAGTGTTACTAAAAATAGTGTTGTGTATACTTTTGATATTCCAATGACATTAACTCTTTCAGAATGGCATTACATATCTATGGTTTATGATATCACTTTAGATAAAATTTACATTACTGTGGATTCTGTACTATATGATTTAGGGGTTATTGGCGGTACATGGTATGGAACCACGTTAGGAGGTGTGTATGCGTATGCGCCTAATATATCCGCCAATAATCAGGTGGCATATATTGATGAAACATTATTTTCTAAAGGTAGTTATTTAACCGATCCCGACATCTTCATCCAACACTACAACCATAACATCCCATGGAACACCAATTACTCTGCTAAGGATCTGGTTTTAAAACCAGCAGATGGTGGTAGGGTTATTATTGATGATGAAAAAGTTTATAGCATAACCACTGACATAGGATACCAGAATGGTTGGACGGCTTATAATGAGACTATATTCAAGCCTAAAATTGTTGTTAAAAATAATATATGTCACATGACAGGGTTAATATGCCCCGGGACGTTAGACGTTACTGCTTTTATTTTGCCACCGGAATTGAGACCTTCGAGTTATGTATGCGCTTCATCAATGGAAGGTGCCTCACCATTCCAGTCATATTTATTAGCCATTAACGGTACTGGGGAAGTAAGGCCATATGGGTCTGCAACCAATTATCGATCAATAGTGGCGTCTTGGATAATAGGGCAATAAAAGGAAGAATAATTGGACGACGCTGAAAAAATTGCAACTAAAGTATCTCGGGACTTACAACAGCTAATCCAGCTCGTAAAGGGGAACGGGACAAAAAAGGGATCTATAGTAGGGCGACTCGACGCTCTCGAAACTCAAAATGATACAATTGTTGATAGACTTGTTACTGTTGAAAATTATCCCTGTAAAAATGGTTGTGTTTTTGAGGAGTATGAACAGGAGGCAGAGGAAATGAGAGAAAAAAAACGAACCTGGAGAGTAGGTGATGTTGCAAATTATATCCAGTTGGCAGTTTTGTTTCTGATCGTGTATGGAATGTTTGTCCAATGACAATTACCGAAATGCTTATCCCTGTAAACGAATACAGCCGGCCGGCGAAGTCGCTTAAAAACATCTCCGGTATTGTCCTTCATTGGGTTGCAAATCCAAAATCATCGGCTCTGGCAAACAGAAACTTTTTTGAAACAAAACAGTATGGCCAGCATGGGTACGGATCAGCCCATTATGTCGTTGATATGTCTGGATCGATAATACAGTGTATACCAGATAAAGAAATGGCCTACCATTGCGGATCAAAATCGTACACTGAATACGCATATAAGAAATACGGGTCTTATCCTAACAATTGCACTATAGGGATCGAACTCTGTCATCCGGACTGGGAGGGGAGTTTTACGGACGAAACATTTACTGCTGCAGTAGAGTTGTCAGCAGAACTCTGCAGGAAATATATGCTCAATCCGTATGCTGATATTACAACACACAGAAATATTGTCGGGTGGAAGAGCTGCCCAAAATGGTTTGGCTCTCATCCTGAAGATTTTCAACTATTTCAACTAGAGGTCGCAGACATTTTATAATTATATTTTTTGGGAGGGAAATATGAAAAAAATTACATTTGGAAGGAAGTTTTATGCCGGGCTACTGGCAATTATTGTCCTTGTCTATTTTTTTACGATGGCAGTAATGCTGGATCCGGATGCACTTAACCCTGGGGCGCTGATATTTTTCGGTGGGATGGTGGTTACTGTCTGTTTTATGTACATCGGGGGGAATGTCTGGAAGTCCTGGATAAAATCAAAATATTTTCGGGCAGAACTGCACCAGGTTCCTCCGGGCGCATAGTGTGAAAAAGTTAGTTTATATTCTGGCCGGAGTGGGGTTACTTCTCCTTCTCACTCTGGCCTTTTACCTGGGGGTGAAAAGTGAAACAATCATTGGAGCGGTTCTTGGCGGTGGAGGTGTTATTGGTCTTATTGCTTCTGCTTTTTATAGG
This sequence comes from Spirochaetota bacterium, assembly GCA_024280415.1. Classification (GTDB taxonomy): domain Bacteria; phylum Spirochaetota; class Spirochaetia; order B11-G9; family B11-G9; genus JAJRQE01. Next base: position 30,616 of record JAJRQE010000095.1, read on the forward strand.
TCTAAATCCGGCATACACAATAACCGAGGACGAAGTGGTGGAGAGCTTGGTATTAGTATCGACGAGCTTGAAGGGATTAGGGGGCGATATAGAGACGTTGACAGAAGACTGGAAAACGGACTCAGCAAATCAAAATCTGAGGCTGGACAGCTTAGAGCAGGGCTTGAGCGAGATCGAGAGCGTATCCGTGGACTTGAAGGAACTGCCGTCAGAGTTAGAGACGCTGCAAATAAACTGGACGAACTCATTCGACGAATACAAGCAGAAGGAATTGATTGAGGATGTTGTTCAGTGGACCATAATAACTGTCTTGAGTGCGTATCTAGTTAAAGATATTTGGGGTTTCAAATGATGAATGGCTGTCTGGTAAAAGGGCAGCCTGTTCATTTAATGTTAAAAAGTTCCTCCTGGGCATCTACAATTTCCTGATAATGCGATAGTTCAAAATGTGTGTAATGATCAATCATTCGCTGAGTTTGATGGCCAGTAACAGCCTGAACTTTTGAGTCTGCAATATTCATCCCTCTCATATATGTATTAAAAAAGTGTCTCCAGGAATGAAATGTAATATTCCTGTCCTTCCTATTATTTTCTGTAATTTTAATTTTCCGTAATGCTGAATATAAATTATCAGTAACATCACGGGAGGTATATGGAACAAGCCCCTGATGTAGCGAGAAGAAGTATCCATCAGGATCATCACCTTTTATCATCTCCATGTATTTTGAAACTGTCGACGGGATGGGGATATACCTGGATCGCTTTGTTTTTGTATCTTTAAGTCCTTTTGTAATTTGACCATAAGCCTGTACTATTTCAACATGATCTTTGTAAACATATTTATTCAGTAATCCCAGGGATTCTCCTTTTCTGATTCCGGTTGCTGCAGAGAATAGATTTAGAGTATATGAGATAAGATCGTTGTTCCAAATATACAGAATTTGATTTGGATCAAATAATAGCCTAACTTCGTCCAGAGTTAAGATTCCTCTTTCTTTAGTTTTAGCTTGTAGTTGTCGAATTCCCAATGCTGGATTGTTATGAATATGCCCCTGATCATATGCGAATCTCATGATAACCTTTAGGTTTCTAAGAAGATGATTAATTGTACTATCGGACACCCTCCCTTTTAATGATAAAATCCAATTTTCTACGTGATGGGATTTTATGGCAGATAGATTCATTGTTTTAAAGTAGGGTTAGATATGGTTTTTAAGATACCCACGTTCAGTATTGCAGTGTTCCTTACTAATGGAGTTTTCCTTTCTGTTGTTTTTCATCTGCACATATTTACACTTATCGAAGATCCAGAAATTCTCAGTAAAGTCTGCGAACCTCATATCTTTCTTGGGGATCAATTCTCCCTTTCTGATTAACTCAGCCATATAGTGTCTAAATGAGGCGAAAGTTGTACATCCGGTTGAAATGCCGCTAGTTCTTCTGTCCTCTTCGTCATAAGTTCGGTAGTAAAAGACAGTTTTTCCGGATTTTGTTTTTCTTTTGTAATAGGAATATGGTTCTTTGTAGCGCATAGTAACCTCTTTATTCTGGCTACACAACAGGTGACATCAATTTATGATATCCAACATTTTATTTTAATTCCTTACATTGTAAAGAGTTAAAATACGTCCAACAGGATTCGAACCTGTGACCTACGGCTTAGAAG
>JAJRQE010000096.1 GCA_024280415.1 Spirochaetota bacterium
TAACTTCAAGAACAATCTTCTTTTTAAGATCATTTTCAAATAATGAGTTATCACCATGTATAGCCTGATAATATGGATCTGCCTTTATAAACTCTTCACTCCCTGTTAAAGAACATAGCCAGGCATATGTTCCCCTTAATACTGTGGGGATCTTACCTTTTTTCATAAATAGGCTTTTCAACCTTTCAACAGCAAAAGGTTTATCTTTTCCCAGTTTGTATTCAGCAATATATTTGGCAAGAATAAACTCTGCTATTGTTCTATGAATAAATATTCTACCATCAAAAAGCTTGGTATTTAAAGTAATTTCAAGTTTTTCCTTGGAGTAGCCATTGGCTGTATCGCAAATTTTATCAATAAAATCATCATCAAGTGTTTCAACATCAGAAAACAAATAGAAAAAAGCAATATATCCGGAATATTTCACAATTTCATCCGGTTCAAGTAGATTGATTTTATTTTTTATATTTGAGAGATTATGCTCTCGTGCCAATCTTACAAATGTTAAGTATAAATCTGTTTTCGATTGAATAGTCTCTTTCGGATCAGCTTGATAAATATCTACTAACATTTTGAACATTTGAGGATTATCAAGGAAACCATATTTTGAGTATTTTTCTATAAATTTAGGAGGTTCCTTAATATTGTTTAGTTCTGCCAGCTCATTTTTTTGATCATCATCTAGTGGGCATACTCTAAATATTACAGCTTTTTTATTGATCTCATCTTTTAATGCTTTTGAGTCAACCTCGCCATACCAGTCCATCTCCCGGCAACTGATAACAATTTTCATCCCATCCAGCTTGTTGATTCTACTTCCTAATTCAGTTACAACAAAAGCTTTATCATCACTTACACTTCTGTATTCATCCAGTCCATCAAGTAGCAGGACTTTGGTTTCATCTTTTACTTGAATATCAAGTTTTAAGAATTTCTTTATTTCTAAAATATCTGTATTTAGATGCTCAATATTGTACTTTTTAAGTACGGAGGTCTTCCCACTTCCTGGTGCTCCTAAGAGAACAATTATTTCATGTTCATGAATAACATCTTTAAGTAAATAAGATTTATCATTATGCGGGGCATGTTCTTTAAGAGTAAGATCAATGTATTTATCTATCATAATACAAACTCCAGTAAAGAGGATGGAATGATCTCTTTTTTCCCATACTTGTGAAGGTAGTATTTTAAAAGCCAGATATATTTATTTCTAACCGTAGGATTACCATTATATTCGTTAATCTTTGAGATTATTAAGTTAGAATAAATTGCACTCTCCTCTACAAAATTTATAAAAAATAGAGCCTCTCCATTCTTATTGAATCCTCGTAAAAGGCCAAAGCTTTCTTCTTTATCATCTATATTAAAAATCTTTTTCATTTCACTAATACTATCATAATTAGTTCCAATAACAGGCCAATCTACATTCTTTGATTCTAGCTTAACAGCTTTGGCCAATCCATTACTAACATATTGATTATTTCTTGCAGGAGTATTATCAAATTTAGATCCAACTGCTATTCCCCCTCTAATAAACTCCTTTGTTTCACATATAAATTGAAACTGTTTTTCACCAATACTCTTTAAGATTTCCTTAAATTTAATATAGCCAATAGATTCTGGATCACCAATTCGTATAATGATTGCATCTGAAAAAGGTACAGATTCATATTCAGAACTCTCATAAAAAAGTGATTGATATTTTTCTAAGAGATCAGACAAATACCCATACTGATCTTCTTTTTCCAAAGCTAACGAAAAGCCCATTAAATCAATCCAGATAAAAATGGATTTATCATATTTTTTTGAAATATCTGATGGAACACATCTTGATCAATTATTAAAGACATTATTAATTCCCCTACCAATCCGCATTCAAATACTTCTTTAATTGACCGGCATTAAGTACATCATATGTAATCATGCCCTTTTTCTGCAATGGTGCAATATTTTTACCAACCCCATCGTCAAGAATTGGATTATACCCTTCAGAGAGCAGCTCATCAATCTTAGCTTTAAAAGATTCAATTTCTTTTAGCTGTTTAAAAATCCTGTCTTTTTCGTTCTGAGCTTCGGCACTCTCGTTACCGGCCAAATCGCTCTGGCGGTTAACCAGTGAGCGTTCCCGGTGCTCTATGTAAACCGACCGTAAACGCATTAGTTTGTCCCGGTTCCATTTGTAGATAATGATATAACAGTCAAAGCCCTGCTCAGGACCGCTGGAGAGATGCCAGATAAATGGTGTGGAAGGTAGCTGTTTAAATAACTTTAAGTAATCAGAGAGCTCTGCAAAGAAGTAATCACTCAGATACTCATGAATCGTGCGACCCAGTACTGAGTCGAAACTGGAATATTGTGCAGAGCTGAAGCCTTTCTCACGGAACTTCTCCTCAATACGGTAGAGTAGAACCTTTTCACCGGCATTGGGAACCAGTGGAATAATACCGTCTTCATCCTCCATCAGAATCTCACGAACCATATCAACGAGAAATTCCATAGCCAAAGTGTTCATCCGCTGTTTTGGGATAATATTGCTCTGTTTGAACCAGTACCAAACATTGATGGGATTGATCTGGTGACGAATACAGAACTCTTCGAGAGTATTGTTGCCTTGATATAATGTTATGAACCCGCTCTCAACAGCCTCACGTTCTTCGGCAGAGAATTCCTTTACCGACAAGGAATTAATATAATCAACCAAGAAAGGCACTAAAGGCACGAAATTACTATCTTTGCCTCTTCTTTCGTGTCTTTCGTGTGGTTCGTGGTTAAATTCTCTGTCAAATATGCTTTCCGTGCCTCATCGCTAACCGGTAACCCACCAATGCTTTCGCCTTCTTTCGCCAGTACCATAGCCTTATCATGTTCGGTTAGTTCATAGACTTCGAAAATTTTCTCGTTAATGATTGCTTCATTGAGGATAACTTGAGTAAGAAGGTGGTTTTCGTAGTTGAAAAATTCCTTCAACCTCTTTTTTGTATCAGAAATTTTTAAGGATAAACTAAATGGTGAAATTACAAAGCCAAGTTCTATGATCGAATATTTAGTAAGTTTCTTGGTGATTTCAACATTAATCTTTGACAATTTAGTTAATAAATTCTCTGTAAACTTGTCAGGATTGATAAATGGCATCCTTTTAATGTCAAAAATTTGTGTGTTAACAGTAGGATTAAGGCAATCAATAACATAATTAGCTAAAGCCGAATTAAGATACGACAAAGCATATAACCTGTTCTTGTATTGACCATCAAATATCGATGTACCACCATTATCAAATATACAATTTTCAGGCAGAAATCTATATGATGGCCCTTTAGAGCCGGATCTTACTGATGTAATACCTTCTTTGTAATAAAATTTCTTAGAAGTTAAATTACCCTTATTTTCTATTACTTCTTTTGAATGTGGTCTAAAATCAATGATTAACCAAAGGTTGCCAAACCATTTTTTGTAAGGCCCACCTTTTGCGTATGAAAAATAGCCAGTGGAATTATCGACTTTATAATTAAATATCTCCCACCAGAACTTTAGAAAACGATTATTATTGCTCGACTCACAACCACGCTGAACCGAAAGTTCTAGTCCGACAGTTTTCAAACCAAATTTTTCCCGAAACTCATCGGAAATCCAATAAATAAAAGGCCAGGATTTAATGATCTTCAGCGTTGATTGAGGGATTATGTATACATGACTATCTGGGTGATCGAGAATATAGTTATTGTAAATGTTTCTGAATATTTCAGGTTTATTTGTGTGATTTTTATACTTTTTTAAATCAAAATATGTACCTTCTGAACTATTTTCCCCTTTTTCTAAAATATACATGCAGGCATCAACCTGAACATCAGAGTTTGCGAACACTCCACCTAATCCCAGCTCAACCAATAAATTGATATTAGTCTTTGTTAGCTGGAATTTCCTTACATCTTCAAAAGACTTAATGTACATAAATGTGAGAGGGTGAACCATTGCAATAAGGCCTTTATCTCCGACAAACTCATAACACCGCTTGATAAAAGTAGCATAGAGATTGGTATGGAACTTATATGGCTTCTTATAGTTTGTCTCTATAAAACTTTTTAGTTCGGGTCCAAAGTCTGAACTATCAGTATATGGCGGATTTGCAGTTGCTACATCGTATTCTGTAGTTAATAGTTCCAAAAATATAATGGCATCATGGGTTTTACTTGAAAGAAAAGTATTTCCCTCTGATCGGGCATATTGTTCTACAGCTTTCTCAAGATTGGAGAAAAAATCAACAGCAAAATCCTTAAGTTCATCTATTTCCGCCTCAAGAAACATATCGCGATTAAGGGAATCTCTTTTACCTTCCCTCCCTCGAATTTTAGCCTTCAGCTTCTCATCCAATCGAACCAATGACCCAAATTTATAGGCATATTGCAAATCACCCCAAATATCCCTAATCAATTCCAGCTGATTTTTATCCAATTTTCGTGTATTTCGTGCCTTTCGTGGTTCCTCTTCGAATATATGCTTCACAACCTCATAATCAGGTAGAAAGAAGTCCGACGATACCACCTTAAACTTCAAATTTCCAACAGTTCTCCGTTTCTTACGTGCCTTAATATACAGACCAAGCTGGGCTAACTGTACCGCACGATCATCCAGATCGATACCATGTAGATTGTTTTCGATTATAAGCTTTGGGATATCCCCCTCATCGTAATTAGCCCCATAATTTTCAATCTGATCAAGATATAGTTCATAAAAGAAATCAAAGGCATACAAAAGAAAGTTTCCCGATCCACAAGCAGGGTCAATAACCTTCACATCATGCAGAGGCTTTAGTGCCCGTTCCTGAGTGTCAGGAGCATTAGCAATCTTGTACCTGCGCTTAATTTCAGAAGCCGGATACATCTCCAGGTATAGCTTCCCAAGAGAATTTTCCACAAGAAACTGTACTACCCAGAGAGGTGTATAAACCTGGGACTGTAAGGATACTCTATTATATTCAACCTTATCCCCACTATCTTTAAAAGCTTTCTTCTTCCCATTGTTGTAACTCTCATACATCCATCCAAGCACATCATCACTCTGCCAGATGTCGCTGTCCATTTGTGAATCTTTTTCAACAGCGTTAAATGTATCAATGATTTCGTTGAGACTGATAGCATCCGGCAATAAAGCATAAGGATAGCTCTTACTATAGAGAGGCAAGGTTTCACCCAGCTCATTGAACTCATGTTTAAGGTACTCTCTTATCCCTTCCAGCTCTTCAGAGCGCATGTCGGGATATATCTCCAACCAGGCCTTATGCCCGAAAGAACGGTCCCCATGTACTGACTGTTTGATCAAAATAGGTGGAAACAAACTTGCAGCTTCCATTACCTTTACAGCGGCTAAGCGATTAAACAGAGTAAAGGTCAATTCATCCATCAGCTTCTCACGGGCATGCTCATAGTCTCCGGTTTCACCAATATGGTTATCTAATATTGCTTCATATCTTTGTCGCTTTGATCGGTATTCTTCCGGAAGTTTTTCAATTTCCAATTTCTTATTTTGTCCAATCCCCAATCGTGCAAACTGCTTGTCAAATGCTGTCTCGATAAGATTCTTTATTTTTTCTACATGATCCGGTAGCTTCATAGTTAATTTCCTAAATTACAATATTTCGATATCCAGTTCGATCTCTTCCTCTGGTTTCGCAGATGCCAGTAATGTCAATTGAGCCGTTAAGAGAGATTTATATTCCTGCACAGTTATAATTCGACTAGCAATTTGAAACTGTACTTTTCTAGGTTTCTTATGTATTGGAGAGTCATCGCCTGCATCGGACTCAGTTCCTTCATTTGGGGCTTCAGAGATAAAGCCGCTCTGAACAATGAGAAGATTATTGACTTTGGTCGGAGCGAGAGCTATATAGTTCAACATATCAGACAGAGAATAACCGCTTGTCTTACAGTTTATAGAATACTCCAATACTGGTTCTCCAATAATTCGATCTGTACAATAACCTTTTAATTCATCCAGCTTCCTATTATTCTGTGTATTAAGATCTACCGGGTAATTTTTCAAAAGACGTAGGGCCTCATCCACTTTACCGCTCAGCAACTGATATTCATGACTCATTCCTGCAGATGCGTTTTTTATTAGTTTGTAATAACTGTCTTTAACTATCTGAACCTGCTGAACCAGGCTTCCAAAATTCTTGACCATATCCTGCTTGTAGAGACGTAGAAATTCGTCATGA
>JAJRQE010000097.1 GCA_024280415.1 Spirochaetota bacterium
GTTGATACTAATTGAATATTAAATTTATTATCTGTTAACAGCTCAATTGCCTTCATGTACTCTTCTGTATAGAGGTTATTTAAGTCTGCATAAATTCCTGCATCTTTTAGTTTCTGGTTTACCTCTACAGGGTCTAATTTTTCTCCCGTAAGTGCTTCTGCTACATACATGGCTGTAAACATCTTGCAGGCTACAAGATAAAGATTGTCAGGTTGTATTGGTTTATACTTATATGTATCAGCAAAATCAGTGTCATTTTTTAGCTGATTCTTAAAATCAGCCTCGCTAATTCCAGGAGTAAAGTTCTCTCTTTCCGATTCTTCCAGTCCGGACTTTAGAAATTCTTCCTCAAAATAATTTCCCCAGAGACTTTCTCTTGTAGCTGTATTTATTCCATCTACTTCTTCTGTTGTCTTAGCAAACCCTAATGCTGTTGCCCAGTTTATTCCTGAAGTGCTCTGAAACTGTCCTCCGTCTTTAACCGGCAGTTCAAAGTAATCATCACTTCCTTCATTTGCATCCCAGCTTTCAGCCTCCATCAGTTTGTTGGCCATATAGTTCATAAAGGCAGGATCATTTCCTATTTCGTTAAATATTCCGGATAGTTCGGCATACAAATTCATAGAGGCCATATATGCGGCTGCCTCGTAAGTTTTCTCTCCATCCCCATTGTCTTCCAGGTGGACACTTTCATGGCCAATTATTGCGGCTATTTTTGCAAAATCTTCCAGATCCATATTTCCAAGTAAGGCTTTATTCAACAATATATTGTTTGGATTATTCGGGTCAAACATTCCTGCATATTTTTTGCCCTCAAGGCTGGTTTCGTTTGTTAATGTTAATTCCTTCTTTCTTTCCAGAAGATCCCGTCCTGTATTCCAGTTTTCTGGATTACTGCTGTAGCCCATTAGTGTCAAAGCAGACAACGCTGTTCTGTCAGCTTCACCACCTAATTTCATAGAACTTATGTATCCTGTTTCTATCAGTCCCGGAAGGGCAGCAAGCATTCTCGAAGCACTCATATTACTACCACCAGTTCCCATAGCAAACAAAGGTCCATCGCCTCCAAGTTTTAATTCCAAAAGACCCAGGGAACCTCTATTTGAAGAACCGGTAAGTCCTAATATATCCTGAAGGTTTAATACATTAAGGGTTGTTTCGCCAGTTAATCCAAACTCAACACCGCTTTTTACTCCGGTTCCAATTAGTCTGTTAAAGTCGCTTACAGCGTCAATATCAATAATATTCCCGGAAAAATCCAGTCCAGTCTGTCCATCTCTTAAGTTCCAAAGCCCCATAGATTCCTGGGCTAAAGTACCTGCCATTGCAGAAAAATATCCAGCCATAGCACCTTCCCCCACCATAGAGTTAATAAATGCATTGCTGTAAGCCTCATTATCAAAGCACATATAATTTCCATTTGCATCCCACTGCATACCGGCACTTATACTGCTAATACTACCACTAGCCATGTTGGTGGTAAACACCTCGGCTCCCTTCATGGCTGTTAGTGCTGCTATTTTGCCAGAACATCGAATGTAGTTATTGCAGTAAGTCCGTTATTGAGCACAACACTCTTTGCCCCTGTACCATCCATATTTATACTGTAGATAATATACTCCCCTGCCCCACCATTATCATCGTAAAAGTAGATTAATCCGCCCTTTTCATAGAGAACCATATTACCGGCCATTGGGGACGAAGGATCAACAACAAAAAATGATGTTGCCGCTGCAGCATCTAACTTGTAAATTGCACTGGAATCATAATAGTAAAGATAAATACCGTCAAAAGTAGAAGACAGTGTAATAGGAGCAGTTGCTGCAGGAGTAACAACGAGATCAGCAGCTGCAGCAGGAGTATCGACCCGATAAAAATTACTACCGTCAATATAGTAGACAATTCCATTAAAGGCCGTTGCTACATAGTTGTAGTAAACAATTGCATTATTGGCATATACATCCGCTGTCAAAGTTGTATCATCCAGATTGACACTTCTTACCCCCCCGTTCCAGATATAGTAGAGGTAGCCGTTTATATGATCTATCGACATATCCATAATATCCGAAGTACTCTCTGATGCAATGAGCACCTCTCCGGTACCGTCAAGATTGTACTGATAAATATTATTTGCAATTGCCGCCAAATGCTCAAAAATGTACAACTTCTGTCTTACAGGATCGAGAAGAATTTTCCAGACAGTTCCCTGAGAATAAACCGGTGTAAACACCACCTCAACCCCGGTCCCGTCCAGGCGCATCTTTTTTATGGTTCCGTTCTCTGCAAAGAAGATCCAGTTGTTATCAACAACTGCAGCAGTAACCTCTCCCGGGGTATACCCTTCGGGAACACCGTTTGCTATTCCCAGGGGATCCATCTGGGTACAGGCCGTAAAAATTATTAAAAATATAAAAACAATCATCGTTAAAACTGTTATTCTCTTTTTCATTATCTATCTCCTTGAAGTCTCTACAGTTTTATTACAGCTGCGAGACCGGCATTTACAGCTGTATAGGGTCGGGAAGTAAAAAATGTCATGGACCAGTCCCCAAAAAGGGAGAGCCCAAAATTACTTCCCAGCATATATCCAATGGAAACACCCGGAAATATTGCAGGATTCAGGGATGTTAGTGTATCCGAGACATTAGGGGGAGTTACTGCAGTATAGGTAAAAATATTGTAGGTACCTCCACCACCTATTTTTGCAGAGATAAAAAGCCTTCCAATTACAATTCTATACTTCAAATTCAGATAAAAAGGGATCCCGGTATAATCAAAGGGAAAAAGAACCGAGTCTTTGGATTTGTCAAAGAAAACACCGGTTCCTGCACCAATACTAAGACCACCATTCCCCGAAGAGAAGCTGTAGTCATAATCAACAATAAACCCATACCCGATATTAAAAATATATTTACTATCCAAAAGGGGAATAACTGCCAGAGGAGCTACGGTAATGGAGCTTCTTAATTTCGCTGGGGAGTCTGCTGCTGTTTCCCCAGACTCAGAATTCCCGCTTACTGCACTATTTTCTTTAGGCTGCTCTTTTACAGGCTCCTCACCCTCAGAAAGAGTTTTCTCATTTTTTACAGGTTCAGCTTTTTTTACCTCTGCAACCCCCAGAAGTTCAGAAACAGTTCTGCTGGCAAGGGAGGCTATATACTCAGATTCACCAGCCTGGAGCATGGCAGTATTGGTTACCTGTCCCGATTCTACAGATACAATTCTGGTTGAAAGATAGGTAATTCCATCATCCACAATTAAATTTGATATTAAAATAAACTCTGCACCAGCCAGCCTTCCTATCTGTGCTGCTGTTGTATCATCCACAAGCCCGGAGGTACCAATCTGCATCTCATCTATGGCAGCCTGGAGAGCAGATCTTTCCACAATGGTGTACAATTCCGCTTTATTTACAACATCGACTATATATTCATATATTACCTGAGACTTAACATTACTTGTATTGGTAGCCGCAACATCCATAATTGCAATTGTAGGAAGCTGGTCTCCCTCTGCATATGCACCCAGCAATACCGTAAATATCAGTACTGATAAAATTAGCCATTTCTTCACAACAACTCCTTTTGCCATACAAACTGATTCAATTCGTATAAACGTTAATATTAAATTAATATTACTTAACAGGTCAATATTGTTTTTTGAATATACGGGAAGATTATTAAAAAGACTTAATACCTATACGCCCGGTATAATCAATTCTGTTTAAAAGAATAGTGCTGTTCTCAAAATACTCATCCACCGCCTTCCGGGCTCCGTCAAAATGTCCATAGTCGTCTATAATTATAACACCTTTTTTAACAAGAACAGGGAAAAGAATTTTTAGTTCCAGGGCTGTTGATTCATACCAGTCAGTATCCAGCCGGAGAAGAGCAATCTGACTCGGTATGGTTTCCTTCAGGGTAACTGCGACATCTCCGGGAACAAAAACAAGGTTTTCGGATGGATACTCAACAGCAGCTAAATTCTTCGTTACCTCATTAAGCCCCACAGCCCAGGATCCAAAATTATCCTTAATACCTTTCCTATCCTCTTCCCACTTTTCCAGAACACTCTTTCCATTCCAGGAGATTACATCTTCTTCAGTCGGTTTCGGCATTCCGGTATATGTATCATAGAGGTAGATTTTCCGCTCTGTATCTCCAAAATGCATAAGGGCTTCTGCCATAAGCATAGAGGAACCACCCTTCCAGACTCCACATTCAACAAGATCTCCTGGAATACCATTTTTTACAACATATTCAACTGCCTTAAAAAGGGAGTAGCCCCTTTCCACAGAGGTCATAGTATAGACCGAAACCTTCTCCCAGATATCCAGAAAGACAGTTTCCATATCCCTCAGATACTGCTCAGGGGGAATAACTCCATACCCATTTTTTCTTAAATTCTCAATTGTTTTTACCATCTATCTAAGCATCTCCAAAAACATCTTTTCTGTTACAATTTCAGCACCAATATTCCGGGCTTTATCAAGCTTACTTCATGAAGATTCCCCGGCAAGAAGATGGGTGGTCTTCCCTGTTACAGCTGATACAGTCCGGCCTCCTCTCTTTACTATCTCCTCTCCGGCAAGAGTACGGGGTTTGAAATTTTCAAAACTGCCCGTAATACACCAGACCTGTCCCTCAAAAACCTGAAGCAGATCATTTAAATCAGAAGATTCCTCTTCGATAAAATTTAAACCTGCATTTTTCAGCTTTTCAACCATGGCAATAACAGAGTCAGAAGAAAATTCTTCTATGATTATCTCTGCTATCCTTTCTCCTATACCCTTTATAGCAAGAAGAGATTCTCTATCCCCGGATTCTGCAATGGTAAAAAGATCTTCCACATCTCTAAACCCTCCCTGAATAAGGAGCTCAGCCACCTTCTTTCCTATTTCCGGAATACCAAGAGAGGGGAGCACCCTTCTATAGGGTTGGGTAATACTTTTTTTAACTCCTTCTGACAGAAGTTTAATTTTTTTCGATCCGAAACCCGGATAACCTTCCAGCTTTGAATAATCAAAACTGTATATATCTGCAATATCCTTTACAAAGCCTTTATTTATAAGGAATTCTGCTGTTTCGGGGCCGAACCCGTCAATATCCATCTGGTTCCGGGCAATAAAGAAAAAGATCCTCCCCTTAACCTGAGCAGGACATGAATTGTTTGGACAGAAATGATGGGCTCCCTTTACAATTAGAGGAGCCTTACACGAGGGACAGCTCTTTGGTAATTTCCAGACAGAATAACCCTTCTCATTTTTTTCGACAACTCTTTCCACTGCAGGAATTACATCTCCTCTTTTTGAAACAGTAACACTGTCTCCAACTGCAAGATCCAGTATATTAATATACTCCTGATTATGGAGGGTCACATTTGAAATTGTTGAACCTCCAATGGATACAGGAGAAACCCTTGCAACAGGAGTTATCCTCCCTGTTCTGCCAACCTGTATATCAATATCAAGGACTTCAGTTATCCCTTCGGGAGACTCAAATTTATAGGCTATAGCCCACCGGGGATGGTGACCTGTAAAGCCGAGGAAATCCCTTACATCTGTTTCATTTACTTTAATTACAAGACCATCTATTTCGTAGGGGAGGGTCTCCCTATCCTCTGTACGGCTCTTGATATAATCCCCAAGAGAATCAAACCCTCCTGTAAACCACAATGGGTCAATATGAGTCACCTTGAATTTTTCAGAGTTTCCAGATTCTGCCGGAGGGAAAAAATAACCTACCCTGCTGCTGACCTTAAACCCAAGTTTACGGAGATACCCCAAAATCTCTGTATGATTAATCCTGCTGTTATTCAGGAAGCCTTCATAAACAAAATATCCAGAGGAACAGCAGCCACATCACTGCTCTTTTTACGGCGTAGTGTTCCGGCAGTTAAATTCCTGGGATTGGCATAGGGTATTTCCATTTTATCATTCAATTTCTGAAATTCTTTAAGGGGAAGAAATATTTCACCCCGGACAGCAATATCCACAGCCTCAGTAAGTCGGAGAGGTACAGACTTAATGGTCTTTACATTACTGGTAATA
>JAJRQE010000098.1 GCA_024280415.1 Spirochaetota bacterium
CTTTTTCCACTCTGCTGGCTGCCGGATATCTGACCACGCCCTTGTTATCCCGATCTATAAAAGTTCAGAGAAGTCCGAACAGGACAAACTGTTCCTGAAAGTACTCAATGACACTTACATAAAACCCGAGGAAGTAACTGTTCTTAAAACAGCAGTCCTCCGGGAAATCGGAAGGCTGAATGCAAAAGCAGGGTGGACCATGCAGATACATTATGGAGCCCTTCGTAATAACAACAGCAGAATGTACAACTTGCTGGGACCTGACACAGGGTTTGATTCCATTGCCGATGGTGAAGTAGCAAAACCTCTTTCAGACTTTCTTGACAGTCTGGATAAAACAGATGAGCTCCCAAAAACTATTATTTATGCACTCAATCCCAGAGACAACTATCTTATTGGCACTATAATCGGGAACTTTCAGGGGGGTATAATCCCAGGTAAAATCCAGTTTGGCTCGGGATGGTGGTTTAATGATCAGAAAGAGGGAATGGAGATGCAAATGCGATCCCTTGCCAATCTTGGTCTGTTATCCAGATTTGTGGGTATGCTCACAGATTCAAGAAGTTTCCTCTCTTTCCCCAGGCATGAATATTTCAGGAGGATTTTATGCAACCTTGTGGGAAACTGGGTAGAAAACGGAGAAGCCCCGGAAGACTACAATCTGCTGGGAAAGATGGTGCAGAATATCAGTTATAATAATGCTGCAGAGTACTTTGGCATTGATTTAGATTAGGAGACAGAATTATGTTAGAACTCGAAAAATATTCAATAGGAACCGGAGACAGGTTCGGAAAGCAGGCGGAAGCCCAACTAAAATCAGTAATAAAGGCCAAAGAAGCAGGTAAAGAAATTTCAATTATCTGGAACAAATCCTACCGTGAACATGCAATTATTCACACTGACCCTGTATCGGTAAGAATTGCTGCAGATCATGCTGTAAAAGCATCAAACTGGAAGGGCAGTTATTATGTTGATGCAGATCATATAAGTCTAAAAACAGTGGATCTGTTTATGGACTCCTCTGATTTTTTTACTCTGGATGTAGCAGATTATATTGGAGAGAAAATTGATCAAAATGAAGTAGATACATTTGTTAAAGAAAACCTTATCTATAGTGGAAAGATTAATATTCCAGGAATAGATAATCCGCTGATGATTACAGAAAAAAGCATTAGTAAGATTGCAGAGAGATATTTATATGCAGTAAAAGAAGCAGGCAGAATTTATCGACATATTGAAGAGAAAAAAGGAAAGGGTAATTTTATTACCGAAATCTCTATGGATGAGACTGATCTGCCCCAAACCCCGGAAGAGCTCCTGTTTATTCTTTCTGCAATTTCCAGAGAAGGAATACCAGCCCAGACCATTGCTCCGAAATTTACCGATCGGTTTAATAAGGGTGTGGACTATGTTGGAGATCCTGAAAAGTTTGACAGAGAGTTCAATGATGATATTTGTGTAATTGCCTGGGCTGTAGAAAAGTTTAAACTTCCTTCAAACCTTAAATTAAGTGTCCATTCGGGAAGCGATAAATTTTCAATATACCCGTCTATTCGAAGAAACATACGTAAGTATAATGCCGGAGTTCACGTAAAAACTGCCGGAACAACCTGGCTTGAAGAGCTTATTGGCCTTGCAGAATCGGGTTCTGAAGGATTAGAAATAGCAAAAGGAATTTATAGCTCTGCTTTAAACAGATATGAAGAACTTGCAGAACCATATGCAACAGTTATTGATATTGATAAAACAAAACTTCCATCTATTTCTGAAGTCGATAACTGGACAGGTGAACAATATGCATCGGCTTTACGGCATAACCAGAATAATCCTGCATACAATATGCATCTAAGACAGCTCCTGCATGTGGGATACAAGGTTGCTTCAGAAATGGGAGAGAGATACCTTGCTGCATTGGTCAAAAATTCAGATATTGTCGGCAGGAATGTAACCGATAATCTTTTTGAAAGACACATCAAACCGTTGTTTATGGAGAAAAAATAATGAGTATTCTACTGCGTGATAATTGTAAATATGCACTGCTGGTTCCCACAAGTATGGGAGTCAGACTAACTCCGGTAAATGGTCAGCCCTTTCATTCAAGTGATACATTTAAAATGACTGTTACAAGTGCAGAAACCAATGTAGCCAGTGTCTCCTCCTATCTTGGTCTACCAGTGAAAGTTTTAACAGCTTTTGTAAAAGGAAGCCCCATTACCCGATTTATAAAAGACAACCTCGCAGGCCGACACATGGATTACGAGGGACCTGAAATTACTCCAGACGGTCCCTGGGGTGTTCGACATCAGATTAACATGGCAGACAGCGGTTATGGTTCCAGAGGACCCAGAGTTAATAATGACAGAGCCGGTGAGGTTGGCCGTTTATTAAGAACGGAACACTTTGATCTTGAGAGGATATTTGGAGATGAAGGTGTTCAGATTGTTCATCTTTCCGGTCTTATTGGTGCTTTATCAAAAGAAACAAGTAAATTCACCCTGAAAATAGCTAAAACAGCAAAAAAATATGGAACCGCAATTTCCTTTGATCTTAATTTTAGAGCATCATTCTGGAAGAACAGGGAAGAAGAGCTAAGAGAGATTTTTACAGAGATAGCTTCTTTAAGCGATATTTTAGTGGGTAACGAAGAAGACTTTCAGCTATGTCTTGGTTTAAAAGGGCCGGAAGCAGGAGGAAAGGATTTAGCAGCTAAAATTGACGGCTTTAAGGGAATGATCGCAAGTGCAAAAAAAACTTTTCCTGATACCTCTGTTTTTGCCACTACCCTTAGAGAGGTTGTTAGTACAAACAGCCATCTTTGGGGTGCGATTATGGCAGAAGGTAATAAGTTCTATATTGAACAACCCAGGGAGATTGGTGTTCTGGACAGAATTGGTGGTGGCGACGGATTTGTTGGTGGTTTACTCTACGGTATTCTTAGAGATTGGGCACCTGAAAAATGGGTACAGTTTGGATGGGCCAGTGGAGCTCTTGCTACTACCCTTCTGACTGATTACTGCCAGCCTGCAGATGAGGAACAGATCTGGAGTGTCTGGGAGGGGAATGCAAGGGTGAAACGGTAGATATTATTTAAGAGGAAATTTAAAAGCAAGATAAAGAGGATAACTATGCATACCGACTGAATCATTTATCTCAAGATTTCGCCCGCTTATTCTGGTTCTGTATGGTGAGTTATATTTTTGGGAGAATACATTCAAACTTTTCAATTTTCCGGAAAGCCCGGCTTTTACCTCGATGGGATAAACATCACCATCATTTTCTTTTATAAATTCAACTTCGGATGTATTTCCTGCCCATGCATATAGAGGAGCTGAATCTGTATACATAAATTCCTGAGCTACAAAATTTTCACAGAAAGCTCCCTTAAAGGTAGCAAACAGATTATTTTGCATATAAACAGCCTTTGGGGAAAGCCCGCCCAAAGCTCCCAAAAGTCCTACATCAAAAAGGTAAAGTTTGAATCTATTTTCCATAGTAAATGCAGAAAATGGAAGTTCACCGGAGTTTGCTATTTTGACCTTGATTATTAAACCGGCTCCTGTGAGCCAGTCAATAGAAGAACGAAGTTTAGAAAATCTTCCACCGGAAATTACCTTTGAAGATATAAATTTCTTATTTTCTTTTGCAAGCTGTGCAGGAATTGCTTCAAAAAGGGAAACAATTTCATTGGATTTAACTTTGACGGAATATTTCGAAAAATCCCCCATATATGCAGTAATAAGCTCATTCTGTTTTGCACGTACTTTTTCAAATCCTGAGTTTTTATTCTTCCGATTCTGAATGTAGACCGAAACAACTTCCGGCATTCCACCAACAATAAAGTATTCCTTCAGGAGTTCCATTAAGTGATTGTGAATTATTAGTGGTATTTTATCTTTCTTTGTTATATCCGTAATATATTTTAGGCTTCTTGTATCACCCAGGGCAATAAGAAACTCCATAAAAGACATAGGATGAAGATGCAGAAAAGAGACTTTTCCTACAGGAAAAGCAGAATCAGAGTGAACAACTCCCAGTAAAGATCCGGCACAAACCAAAGCAAGCTCCGGCATATCTTCACAAAAATATTTCAAACTTGTAAGAGCTCTGGGACAATCTTGTATTTCATCAAAAAAAACAACATCCCTCTGTATATCAACTGATGAATCAAGAACAACTTCAACAAGTTCCAGAATCCTGACTGGTGACAAATCCCCTTCAAATATGTTTCCAAGTTCTTTGGTTTTCTGAAAATTAAGATAATGGATTTTCTGAAATTCTTTCTTTCCAAATTCATTGAGAAGATATGTTTTTCCAACCTGTCTTGCACCTTTCAGAATAAGAGGTTTTCTATCTGATGAATTTTTCCAATTAATAAGTTTTTTATACGCTGTTCGTTTCATTTTATGAATATACTCACATAATACTAGATAATCAATATTTCATATGAATATTAGTCAAATAATACATTTTTTTATATGAATATATGTCCTTTTTCACACATTCCCTCTTGTCCTAAGCAAAGGCCTCAATGCATCCCTAAACAGATGATAAACACTCCCTAGGGCAGCACCCTCTGATTCTGCTATAACATCCAGATCAACAGAGGAACGGGCATATTCAGGAATTTTCTTAAGAAACTCTTTTTCCAGAACCTGATAAATTGTACTATCATTTACAAAAGGCCCCAGAAGAAGAATCCTGTCCGGGTAAAAAACTTTATAGAGATTAGTCAGGCTTATAGTGACATATCCAAGAGATCTTTTTATTACTTCCAGATCTCCAATATCGTTATCTCTAATGAACCTGGTGAATTCAGGTTCATCCTCAGGTGCATCAGAATAGGTTTCTCTTATTTCAGGAAGTATAGCCCAAAGAGCAGCCTCCGTCTCCAGGCACCCCATAGAACCGCAACTGCACTTCTTATTCGAGTTTTGTTCAACCTTCCAATGCCCTACCTCTCCGAATCTCCCAAGGCTGGATTTCAATATTTTCCCCTCTGAAGCAAAGGCTGAACCAATTCCATACCCCCAATGGAATAGAAGGGTACTTCCCTGCCTGTATTTCTCATTTTTGAAGAGCAGAAATTCAAGTTCAGGATCAAGACTTCGATTAAGGGACAGAGGGACATTAAATTCGGATATCAGTTCAGTAAGACTTATGTCGTTTAACTTAGGCCAACGTGCGGAAGAGATCCATTTTCCAGTTTATCCATTTACCGTTCCCGGCAGAGATGTCCCGATTCCAATTAATTGTGATTTTTCCGGTAGTTTATCAGCTAAATATTTAAGTATACTTTGTATTTCTTTAATTATAACCAAGTTATCTGCTTCTTTGGGTAAAAGTTTTGATTGTGATTCGAGAATCTCTCCATTCAGATTTACAAGCGCTCCCTTTATCTCCCGGGAAACCACATAAATTGATATTGCCGAAAAACAGCAGAAGTTGGGAATTAGTTGTATTTCAGGTCGTCCTTTGCTGCTTCGCTCCTTTGAATCTCCTTCAAATATAAGTTCGTCTTCAATAAGTTCCTTAATAATTTTAGATACTGATATTGGTCTTAAACCAAGATCTTCTCCTATCATCTTCCGTGTATTATTTTCTGAGATACAAAGCCTATGAAAGACAAGGGCTTTTTCTCTGTCTTTTATGCGATAGTTGCTGCCTTCATGAATTGTATTGATACTAAAAAGCATTTATGACCTAGTTCCATTCAAGTTTTATTTTGTTGCTGTCAATTTCTTTTTTAAAAAGAGAATCTATATGCGAATTATACTGAATAAGATCTATTTTTAAATTATAGCCTTTTTTTAAAAGATTAGCATAAAAATGGACTCTCCTGGTTCTGAAAAAACCAGGCTGTATAGAGGTTTCGATAGCAATATCAATATCTCCACCTCGCCGAGTGTCGTCTGTACGGCTTCCAAAAAGATAAACATTCTCTGAACCAAAACTATCCTGAACAGACTGAAGTATAATGTTCTTTATTCGATCGGGTAGCCTCAAAACTCTTCTCCTGAAAAAAATCGATTTGCAAATGTTCTGGCATTATTATAATAACTTTCCACTGTATTATAGTGATCAATACAATACTTTAAATCTTTTAATGCCTGTGCCAGTTCTTCAGGATAATCATGTTCCAGTTCATTTCTTACTTCTCTTAATTCGATCCATAATTCAAGGCTGTCTATAATCTCTTCCCGTTCCATAATAAACAGTGTTTCAGTCATTTTATTGGCTGTTACTCCACTAATATCAACAAGTAACGGAAATATTTTAGCACCAAGAAAATCCTGCACAGAAGCAAATCGTTTTAAATATGCATCAAGAACAGCTCTGTCCCGGGGTTCAAGTTTTTCAAATAGATCAATATTATAGATATTTTTTTCTTCCAGAAGGTCTTCAATTAATTTTTTATAATCCGAAAGAGCAGCATAATGCTTTTTCAGCTTTAGAAAACGTTTCTTTAAAATCTCTTTAGTCCTTGTCATAATAAACCCCTGGAACCTGATCTCAAATTTAGTGATTTGTTACTTTAAAGTCAATATATGCGGAAGCAGCAACTATTAAACCATAATCCATACAAACTTCCTTGACAAGAAATCTGTTACATAATAACATACTACGATAATATATGTAAAGAGGTTAAATATACACTTAAGGAGATTTGCCTGTGTTAAAAAAAATCGATGTAACAATAGTCGGCGGAGGAATGATTACCAACGATCTACTCCTGCCTTCAATCTATCATCTTCAAAGAACAGGAATTGTTGGAAAAATTAATATATGTGCATTAAACAACCAGCCCCTAAAAGCACTTAGTGAAAATAAAGCCTTTAAAGAAGCTTTTCCCGGCCAGAACTTTACCCCCTATCCTCCTCTGGAAGAAAAACTAGAAAATAATTTCCCGGAACTCTACAAAAAGGTTCTATTAAAGATGAAACCCAGGCAGGCTGTAGTTGTTGCAATGCCAGACCAGCTCCATTACCAGGTTGTTATGGAGGCTCTAGGCGCCAATCAGCATGTTCTTGCAGTAAAGCCTCTTGTATTAAAATACGACCAGGCAGAAGAGATAAAAGATCTTGCATTTTCAAAGGGACTTTTTGTCGGAGTCGAGTATCATAAGCGATTTGACAGAAGATCCCTTGAGGCAAGAAAACGCTACAGGGATGGAAATTTTGGTGAGTTTAAAATGGGAGAGGCAAAGTTAATAGAGCCCTGGCTTTACAGACATTCCAATTTTCAAAACTGGTTTACTGCAGACAAGACAGACCCCTTTACATATATTGGTTGTCATTACGTGGATCTGGTATATTTTATAACAGGACTTAGACCTGTAGAGTTAACTGTTGCAGGAATAAAAGATAAGTTTCCTAATGGAAAGATTGGCTACATGTGGGCACAGGGAAGAGTTCACTTAGAAAATGATGCATTATTAACAGTTTCTACCGGTCTGGGATACCCGGATGACGGTGCTGGAAGCAACGACCAGGGAATAACTATGTACTGTGAAGGAGATGACTGTGGAAGTATGATTAAGCACAACGATCAGTTTCGTGGTGTTTCCCACAGTTATGTAGATAATATAGGAGTAGCAGGTAGTAAGTTTAACTTTATAAACCCTGATTTTTTCAGACTGATTCCCTGGGAAGGAGAGGGGTCCAGACCTATTGGCTATGGGTATGATTCTGTAACTGCAAATATAAACTCAATGGCAGCTATTGAGAATCTTGAAAATGCTGATAATATTGAACTACGTCAGAAAGAGATAAAAAAAATAGATGATAAAGGAATTATTGCAACACCTGCAAATAGTTCTATCAACGAACTGGTCGTAGAAGCCACAAGAGAATCTATAGAGAATAATGGTAAATTAGTAAAAATTATATATGGAGATCATCCACGAATAGAAGGATGAAACTACAGGAGATAAAAAATGGCACAGTACAATCTTACACCGGTAGATATACCGGCAGTTAATACAAAATACAGGACAATAAAAACAAAACTTCCGGTACCGGAATCTCTTGATATTTTTAAGAATCTTTCTGAATCTGAACCAAGGAGTATGATGGGACAACCTCCGGTTATCTGGGACAGAGCAGAAGGGTTTCAGATTGAAGATCCCTGGGGAAATAAATGGATCGACTGGTCTGCTGGAGTTCTTATAGCAAATTCGGGGCATGGTAGAAAGGAAGTTCGGGATGCTCTTAAAAAGATGATTGACAAACCTCTTCTATCTTCCTACGTTTTTGTACATAAAAAACGGGCAGAGTTAACCGGAATGCTCCAGGCTCTGGCACCTGAGCCGAAGGACTATTCTGTCTTTCTCTTAAGCACAGGTAGTGAAGCTGTTGAAAATGCCATTAAGCTTGCCAGAACGTATGCGATTGAAAAACATGGTAAAGAAAAACGCTATATAGTTTCTTTTAAAAATTCCTTCCATGGAAGAACTCTTGGATCCCAGCTTGCAGGGGGAATGGATAAACTTAAAACATGGATTGTCGGTGAAGGTGAGACTTTTATTCAGGTCCCTTTTCCTGATGGTTATAAAAATGAGAATACAGGTTTTGAGTTGTTTTTAAAAAGCATAGAGGAACAGGGAGTTAGAGGAGAACA
>JAJRQE010000099.1 GCA_024280415.1 Spirochaetota bacterium
AGGATTCGGAAATCGATAGTTTACTTGATGAGAATGGTTTTGATATGCTTGATTATGATTCTAAATGGAAGCAATATAGACTGCGTCTTTCAAAAAGTGAAGTAATAGATAAAAAGGATATTCTATTGTCTCTGCTTAATAAATCGTACGAATATTTCACAGGATGATTCTTTCTAATAAATCACTAGATTTCTAGATCGGAATGAAGTGATTATGATATGCTTCAGCCATGGTAATTAGGTGATGTAAAACATTAAGATAGCAATTTTCAAGTAAAACTCATAATTAGAGTTTGAAATTAAGAAAATCGAATTATAGGAAATGAAGATAAGGGCTGCAAAGCTAAGGACTTAGTAAGGATATGGAATGGTAGAAAAGGGATTAACATTTATACATTTATCAGATATCCATTTTCATAAAAATAGCGGTGATAACTATGATCTTGATTCTGATCTACGGAATGAGATATTAGAGGATATAAAACGAGAGGTTGATACACTCGGCAAAGTTTCTGGTATTTTGATTAGTGGTGACATTGCCTTTAGTGGAGTTCAAATTGAATATAAGAATGCAGAAAGTTTTTTATTAGAGCTTTGCCAAATATTGCATATCTCAGAAACTACCATATATTGTGTACCAGGTAACCATGATGTCGACCAAAGTATAATAAGGGCAAGTCACAGTTTTGAAAGGGCTCAATCTAGTATTGAGGAGTCTCAAAATATTAATTCTGAAATCGCAGGATATATGAGAGATCCAAGTTTTAAAGCAGTAATGTATAGCCATATTCACGAATACAATAATTTTAGTGCAAAATTCAACTGTTATATCGATGCTGATAATCAAATATGGAAAGATTATCTGAAACTTAATGATGGATCCTGTTTACGACTATATGGATTAAATTCCGTAATTATTTCTAGCCACAAGGATCAAGACAATAGGAAAATGGTTTTAGGCGAGAATCAAGTACCTCACAGTGAAAATAGTGTGTCGTATTTGGTAATGGGTCATCACCCTCCAGAACTTTGGAAAGATCCGGAAGAAATTAAAAATAAATTATCTAGACGGGCACATATTCAGCTTTATGGTCATAAACATAGTCAGAGTATTGTTATTAAGAATAATAGTTTGACCTTATATTCCGGTGCAGCCCATCCCTCCAGATCAGGGGAAGAATGGAAACCTCGGTATAATTGGTTGACTGTATATGTAAAAGGAGTTGAGACAAATAGATCGTTAATGATAAGGGTTTATCCACGTGTACTGGATGAAGCTAATAGTGTTTTCATAGCTGATACAAATAGTTGTTCAGGTTCTGATTTTGTAGAGCATTCATTAATATTGCAGCCTTGGAAAGCTGAAAATATAACCTCCATGGAGGAAGATAAAATGCCAAACATACGCAAGGTTGAAAAGAATGAAAATAAAACTACGACTGCATTTATATCCGACCCAATTAGAACAATTGTGTTTCGCTTTTTTGGGTTGTCTTATACTATAAGAACTTCATTATTAAATGAATTAGAGCTGCTTCATGATGAAGATGATGGTATAGAGCATACAAAGTTATTCAAAATATTGCTAACAAGAGCAGAAGAAAAATCTATTTTACCAGAACTCTGGGAAAAAATAGAAAATGCTCATGGTGATGGTAAATATGTGAATAATCCATTTAAAGAAAATATTTCTAAGACAGGAGTTTAAAATGAATAAAGATTTTGCAGAATGGTACCGTGCAGTAGACATTGAACCTAATCATGAGCGTTTACAAAATAGGTGGCTAGGTATAGAGAGTTATTGTAGCCGAGTTATTGGTTGTACTGAGATATTAAATTTAGTAAGACTCTTTTTGAATTTAACGATAAGTGATGATTTTAAAGATAATCTTATAAAAGCATTCTTTGAATCAGATAATGCTTTCCCTCAAAAAGATAACGATAATGAGTTGTCTGTATTAGCGGGAGCAATTCTAGTTCATATTTCGGACAAGAATATTAGTAAATTAAAAAATTTCGCTTTGCTTGCAATAGCTGCTGCATCTTTTAAACGAAAGGCAGTAGTCCCTTCAATATTAACTCTCCTTAAATCTTACTTAAATGATTCTATGTTTAATATTAGGGATGTGAAATCAATTGATCCTGTTTCAATTATAACCCCTCCTGTCAAAGGTTTAAAGGATAGCTTAAAAGCAATAGAGGAAACAAAGACCTGGACACCTCCTGATGAGCTGGCTAAACAATTTTCAAGTTATTTGACATCTATAAACAAATCCATTATTCAGATAAATAGTGAAATCGATAAATCTCTTTATTTACAAAGAATTTATAGAGAGGATTCACAAATTCTGTGGTGGCTTTCAGGTGGATTTAGTACGGATATACATAAACCAATCAGTGAATTAAATAATGCTGAATCTTGTATTGTTGCGGGTAAAGAGTTGGCGGATATTGTTGAAATATTGCCAGGACCATATTCAGCAAAAGCAGTTTTAAATAAGACATTTTCTAACCTTCCTGAAGATAGTAAGGAAATTACTTTTTCAAAGGCTGTAAATAAGACTAATAAAGAATGGCGACAGCAAATACTAAAAAAGTACGAGATTGAAAAAACTAAAGATATTACACCTATATTAGCTGCAATTTATGAATCACTTAGGGTAGAGAAAGCAGGGGAATGGCTCGCTGCACATAAGCAACTTACTGGTATTTCTGCAAAAGATACAAAATTATCTATAGATGAGCTTGCATATCAAGTTTACACTGAATGTTTACTATTGAAGGCTTATGTGAATTGAGAGGGGAAAAAGAATGTCAGATGAAGTTAGTATAAATGAAGTTCAGCAGGAAGAAGCTGATAGCTTAGAGAGTAATAATGAGAAATTACTAATATCAGAAGAACATACTTCGGAGACAGATGAAATACTTGACGATATTTTAGAATTGCCTCGGGGTCAAGCTTTAGAAATCGATAAGACATATGAGATTACAGCTGCAAAGATGACAAAACTCATTGTATTAGCCGGTTCTGTTGAGAGTGGGAAAACAACACTGATCACTAGTATCTATCATCTTTTTCAGCGAGGAGTGTTTGCAGGTTATATGTTTGCAGGTTCTAAAACATTAATCGGTTTCGAACAAAGATGTCATTCTGCAAGAATATCATCAAAAAACTCCAATGCCTTAACTAAAAGAACACAGAGGGGTATCTCCGATTCGATACTACACTTATCTTTACGGGATAATCATTACCAAGAGGAAAAGAAGGATTTACTTATAACTGATTTTTCAGGAGAGGATTATGATTCTGTAATTGCGAATGTAGAATTAGCAAAATTAGAATTTAATATTATTAAAAGAGCAGATAATTTTGTTCTTCTGGTAGATGGAAACAATATCTCTCATAAGAACTATCGGCAGAGCACAAAACAGCAATCTATTTTATTGTTGAAGACCTTTGTAGATGGAGGATTGCTTGGTTGCGATTCGAGAGTTGATGTACTAATTAGTAAGTATGATATAGTAAAACTTAGATGTGAAGATCCCAAAATACTACGTTTTATAGATACTTTTAAAAAAGAAATAGAAACTGATTTTAGTAAATCATTTAAGCAACTTAGAATCTATGAAATAGCTGCAAGGCCGAGTCCTGAGACTGAAGAAATTGGTTTAGGTTATGGTCTCGAAAAGTTGATTCCAAACTGGGTTGAATCAAATTCAGAACATGGGCACAATGAATACGTTGAATATAAACCTAATTCATACTCTGAATTTAACATGTTCGCCTTTCGGACATTAGGACATAAAAATGGATATGAAAATGAAGGATAAAAAATTATCCATAATGGGGCTACCTTCAGCCGGGAAAACGACTTTCTTGGCTGCTTTATGGTATTTCTTGATTCATGGAAAAAATGTATCTCTAAAAAATGATAAACTTATAGGGGATCAGGCCTATCTTGCTGAGATTAGTAATAAGTGGGCAGATGTAAATGCTTTAGATAGAACTCAAAGATCTTCAGAGAAACTAAATCTATCTTTACAACTAAAGACTAATAATGGAAGTGTAGTAATGATAAATTTCCCTGATCTATCAGGAGAATCATTCCAAAATCAATGGGGAGAAAGAGAAATCAGTAAAGAACATGCTGAAATAGCAAAGGAAGCTACAGGGGCTATTCTTTTTATACATCCTGGTAAGATTATAGAAGAAAATTTGCTTTCCAGTTTAGATCCCTCGTTGCTGTCAGATCAAACTGGAACTTCTGATAGTGTTAATGATATTATTAAATGGGATTATAGGGATGCTCCTACACAAGTTCAATTGGTAGAGTTATTACAATTCTCATCATACATAAGAGATTTAAGACCTTTACACCTCGTACTTGTTATTTCTGCTTGGGATTTGATACAGAATGGTGAAGGGAGCCCAATAAAACCTGACAAATGGCTAAAGAAAAGATTACCGCTTTTATGGCAATACATTAAAGCCAATAAAGAATTGTTTAATATGACTTGTTATGGTATTAGCGCTCAAGGTGGAAAACTTGATACAGCGAATAAACTTTTAGATATAGATGATCCTTGTGATAGAGTATTTGTTGTGGATCAGGAAGGTAATCAATCTAACGATATAACATTCCCAATTAACTGGATTTTGAACAATGAAGAGTAAGCAATTATATATTGAGCAAACTTTGCATGGATATTCTCATGGCCATCATTTGCTTGCAACCTCATTACAGCTTTCAAAAATTTCACAGCGAAATATGTTGTATTTGAGTGATCTTTCAGGACCTGATATATACCCTGGATTTTCAGAATATTTAACAGGTTATCCACTTGCATCTGATGGCTACTATGCTCTTGCCAAAACGTGGTATGCTCCTGAAATGGAACGTCCAGGATGTGTTTGGACGCACACGCTTTTGATAAAATTTGATTTTCTTAATGAAATAGATAACAGCATAAATCTTTTAAATCTTTTTAGAAGGCCTGAAGAGGCACTTAATATCGAAGATTACAACAATCCTATAGATTACTCTCTGATCTCTAGTAATATGAACTATCTAAAAAGCAATAATATAGCAGCAAATAAATTGAAGTATCTATTTTCGTCAGTTTATAAAGAGGAAAATCCAGTTATTTTACCATCTGAATCTTCTAAAGAATATCAGGAATCTATCCTGCTGCTTTGGCAATATCAATGGTTAGGTCTTCAGAAGGATTTTTCTTTTTGCACAGGTTCTCTTGCAAATAGGAAGCTTGATAAGAAGATTTTTGATATGCAAATAGTACCTTATCCTTTGTCTAAGAGTATTGGAAGATCAGATCATGAGATAATAGTTTTACATACTGATCAGATTGAATCTCCGTTGTCTGATCATCCTGAATGGGTGCAGGTTCTGGTTGATGAAATTTTATATGGGCAAAATAAAGATATTACTGAATTTATAAATGATTTTGGTTTCGTATTTGAAGGGAAAAAATACTTTAGAAATCTTGTCCAATTATTTATAGAAACAAAAGCTAAAAATCCAATAAACTCAATTAACGAGTATATATATATTACTAGAAATATATTTGTAAAAAATGACAGCGATTTGCTGATAAATCATACTATAAATAAACTATTAAATTCTTTTCCTAACAGATGGTTTTCATATACTAATTATTCGACATTTCTTCATGATCTTTCTATTGTAGAAGATATTTCTAGAATTAAATTGAATAAGTTACAATTAAAAGTAAAACTGGAATCATTATGGAAATCTAATAGAGAAAGTGCTAAAAAGCTTTTCAAAGGATTGATATCAAAAGATCTTAATAAGTTTGGAGAGCTGTTTTTGAAGGATTTTTCGCTAATTATTCTCCCAGAACAATTGCCATTACTTACAGATATGGATTTAGGTGCTTGTAATGTATTAGTTGGTTTACGGCCTGAATTTGCTCTTTGTTCCGAGATATGGCATCAATCCAAGGATTTTCAAAGTGAAATTATAGACTGTCTTGATAGAAAAATGCTTAATGAATCTTTATCGAAAAGAATTATTGAAGGAATCTTAGAGAATAGTTCTGAAGTATTATATAAGCAAGTGTTCGATTTTTTTGGTGAAATATCAATAGAAATATTTTTAAATTGGTGCAAAAAATCGACCCTGAAATTAGAAAGAGTGAGTGAATGGATAAATATTTGTAAATACAGTCCAAGAATTTGTTTAAAATGGATATCTTCTACAGAAGTTTTGGATGTAAAATTATTAGTCTCTATTATTTCTGTTCTAGATCCATATTCAGAAGTAGTCCGTCATAAAGGGATTAAACCCTGGTTTCGTGTCTTTAAGCAACTTGATCCAAGGGAGATCAATGCAAATTCAAAGATGGTTTTGTCACAATTCTTTTTACCTTTGATTCTAATGAGCTATGAAACTGTTTCTGATAATTTTGCTGATTTCTCATTTACTCCTATTCATAATAAATTAGCGAAGAACCAGTTTAGCTATGAACAATGGATTAAGCTAGAATCTATATTGCCTGACGTGCCTTGGTATAGTAATTGGGATAAGTGTAAAAGATTGAGGAAAGCGATGAAGGAAAAAGGGTATTCAGTTCAGGTATATGATTCCAATTGGTAATAGTATTAAAATTAAATATCAATGGTGGATGTGGTTGGAAGATTACCTGCTTACTGAAGACGAAATAGGCTCGTTATTCTAATTTACATCATGCATTTTCATTAGCCCCCTCTCATTTCAAGATAGAAGAAAAATTGCTTTAAGTAA
Organism: Spirochaetota bacterium; assembly: GCA_024280415.1. Taxonomy (GTDB): domain Bacteria; phylum Spirochaetota; class Spirochaetia; order B11-G9; family B11-G9; genus JAJRQE01. The sequence goes on from JAJRQE010000099.1 coordinate 6,782, forward strand.
TACAGTTATGGTATACAATGAACAGGTTAAAAACATTAAACTGACAACATGAATCCCGCAGTATTAGGGATGAAACCGGAAGAGTATGTACAATATTTAATAATTGTCCGGATATTGGAGAAACAGCAAATGGCACAGTCAACAAACAATCAGGCAGCCTACATCTGGTCCTTAGCCGATCTACTACGTGGAGACTTCAAACAAAGCCAATACGGTCGTATTATTTTACCCTTTACACTCCTTCGCCGCCTTGAGGGTGTCCTCGAAGATACTAAAGAAGCGGTTCTTGCAGAACATAAAAATATAAAAAAGATGAAGCTGCCGGAAGAGGCAGAAGAAAAATTGATTCTCAGAGCTACAGGTGGCCTTTCATTCTTTAATATCTCACAAATGGATCTCTCCAAATTAGGTGAATCCGGTATAAAGGATAACCTGGAATCTTATATCCAGGGCTTTTCAAAAGATGCCAGGGAGATATTTGAATACTTCAACTTTACAGAGTTTATCGGGCAACTTAACGATGCCAATCTCTTATACAAGGTGGTCCAGAAGGTTAGGCAGACCGATCTAAGCCCAAAGGCCATATCCAACCATGAAATGGGACTGGTATTTGAAGAGCTTATTCGTCGTTTTGCAGAAGGCTCCAATGAAACTGCAGGAGAGCACTTTACTCCCAGAGATATTGTGCGCCTGACAACCTCTCTTGTTTTTATGGAAGATGATGATGCTCTAACTAAAACTGGTATTATTCGAACTATCTATGATCCAACAGCTGGTACCGGCGGGTTTTTATCTTCCGGTATGGAATATGTACATGAGCTTAATCCCAGAACTGTAATGAGGGCTTTCGGACAGGAGCTCAATCCTGAAAGTTATGCCATTTGTAAGGCAGACATGCTTATTAAAGGACAGGATGTATCGAATATTAAACTGGGTAATACTCTCTCCGGTGATCAGCTTTATTCCAATAAATTTGACTATATGTTATCCAATCCACCTTTTGGTGTGGACTGGAAAAAGATAGAACAGTCTGTAAAGGATGAGAGCAAGCTGAAGGGTTTTGAAGGTCGTTTTGGACCTGGTCTACCCAGGGTTTCTGATGGTTCACTGTTGTTTCTGCTTCACTTGATAAGTAAATTAAGGGATGCCTCCGAAGGCGGTGCAAGGATCGGTATTATTCTTAATGGTTCGCCACTGTTTACCGGGGGTGCTGGTTCAGGAGAATCGGAGATTCGTCGATACATACTGGAAGCTGATCTTCTGGAGACTATTGTGGCTCTGCCTAACGATATGTTCTACAATACCGGTATAGCAACCTATGTCTGGGTGCTGTCCAATAAAAAGTCCAAAGAACGCAAAGGGAAGATTCAGCTGATTAACGGTGTTAACCTATACGGTAAGATGCGTAAGTCCCTTGGTTCCAAGCGGAATATTATGGGCGAAGATGATATTGCAATTATTACCCGTTGTTTTGGTAATTTTGAAGTTGTTGATGCCAGGGAGCTTGATAAGCCTGCTGATCTTAAAAGTAACAGAGGCCGTCAGTCTGAAAATGGTAAAACAGCAGCACCAAAAACTTTTGGAAGCAAGATTTTTAATTATTATGAGTTCGGCTATCGGCGGATTACTGTTGAACGTCCCTTAAGAGAATCTTATCAGTTTAGTGATGAGCGCATCGAAGAACTTCGCTTTGCTTCAAAACCACTGGGTGCCGTCATGAAATGGATCTATTCTGAATATGGTCAGAACTGGCCCAATAAAACAGGTGATGAATCTTATGGTATCCTTAGCGATTATGAAGAGGATATTCGAAAGCATATTAAAACTAATTTTGGTACTTTAAATGAGAAGCAGATTAAAGATCTTCTCGATAGAAAAACATGGACCAGTCAGAGAAATATTATGTTGAAAGCAAAAGAACTTCAACAGGTTCTTGGATCTGATCAGTTTGATGATATGAATGACTATGATTCTGTTCTCAAATCTACTGGTATTAAAATGGAAGCCAAAGAGAAGAAACTTATTACCTCGGCTGTCAGCTGGAAAAATCCCGATGCTAAAAAGGTTATAAAGAAGATCCACAAAGGGAAGGCTAATCCCATTTATGGTCTTTTTGAGGTTGACGGGCAGGTTGTGGAATATAAGAGTGATGGAGATCTTAGGGATAATGAGAATATATCCCTTGATCCATCGAGATCTGTTAATGAAATAAATGAAGCATATTTTACCAAAGAGGTATTACCTCATGTGCCGGAGGCTTGGATAGATGGTAGTAAGAAAGATGCGAAAGATCAGGAGATTGGAATTGTTGGATATGAAATCCCCTTTAACAGGCATTTTTATGTCTATCAGCCTCCGAGAGATCTGGCTGAGATTGATGCTGAACTGGATCAGGTTAGTTCTGAGATAATGGAATTGCTTAGAGAGGTTCACTCATGATGGAGGGGAAGTATAAGGCCTATTCTGAGTATCATGATTCTGATATTGAATGGCTTGGAGGTTTACCCAGTCATTGGGAACTTAAGCGTTTAAAGTATTTGGGTAATGCTATTATAGGATTAACGTATTCTCCAGATGACATCGTGGAGAAAGAGGAAGGTGTTTTAGTACTACGATCATCTAATGTTCAAAATAAAAGATTAGCATTTCAGGATAATGTATATGTTAGCAAAGAAATACCTATGAAATTAAAGACTCAAGTAGGTGACATATTAATATGTTCTAGAAATGGTAGTAGAGCTTTGATTGGTAAGAATGCAATGATTGATGAATCATCCAGAGGAATGTCTTTTGGTGCTTTTATGACTATATTCAGAAGTCCATATAATCAATACTTATCAAAAATCTTTAATTCAACATTATTTGAGTATCAATCAGGAACTTTCCTAACATCAACAGTTAATCAATTAACTACTGGAAATCTGAATAGTTTTGAAATTCCTTTTCCTTCAGAAAGAGAACGTGAGCAAATAGCCAACTTTCTAGACTACGAAACAGCAAAAATCGATACTCTAATCGAAAAACAGAGGCAGCTGATTAAACTTCTAAAAGAAAAACGACAGGCAGTGATAAGCCATGCTGTTACCAAAGGATTAAATGCTGATGCTCCTATGCACGATTCTGGTGTTGAATGGTTGGGAGAGGTGCCGGAACATTGGACATCATGTTCTTTAAGAAGATATGCAGATTTTGTTGATGGCGATAGAGGTAGTGAATATCCTAATGAAAAAGATTTTAAAAATGATGGAATCCTTTTTCTCTCTTCCAAAAATATTGTAGAAGGAACTCTGGATTTAGAAGAAGTAAAGTATATTTCTAATGAAAAATATGATGCTTTGAATCGAGGTAAAGCAATAAACGGAGATTTGATTGTAAAGGTAAGGGGTAGTGCTGGTAGAATTGGAGAATTAGCCAAATTCTCAGTATCTGAACATGGGCATAATACTGCATTTATAAATGCACAAATGATGATAATCCGTACAACGGACGGATTACTTCCAGATTATTTACGCTTTGTTTCTTATAGCATTTATTGGACTGAACAACTATTAGTTGGAGCATATGGAACTGCTCAACAACAATTATCAAATGAAGTTTTTTCTAACCTTTGTATTGTTGTTCCTCCAGTTAATGAACAATCTTTAATAATTGATAGTCTAAATCAAGATGTCTCTAAATTTAATAATCTGATTAAAAAAGCTGAATTAGCTATAAATTTAATAAATGAACGGAGAACGGCCCTAATCTCAGCAGCAGTAACAGGTAAAATAGATGTTAGGGACTGGAAGAAGCCGGGAGATATTGTATGAGTATCCTTCAATCAAGCTCTGATATAAAGAAACTAAGCGAAGGTATAGACCTCGAATGCAAGCTGGCTGCAGGCAGAAATGGTAAAGGAGAGCTCCCTAAAAAGACATTCTGGGAGAGTTATAGTGCTTTTGCCAATACCAATGGCGGTATTATTCTCCTGGGAGTAAAAGAAGAAAAGGATCATTCATTTACTGTGGTCGGTGTTAGTGATACACAGAAAATTTTAGATGAACTCTGGACAGGTGCTAATAATCCTCAAACCATAAGCTGCAACTTGCTAACCGAGGAAATGGTTTCAGTAGTAGCAATCGAAGGCAAAAAAATAATAACAATAGAAGTTCCCAGAGCTTCCAGACACTTTAAACCAGTTTATCGAGCATCAAATCCGTTAGCAGGGACATACCAACGACTTCATTCGTCTGATGTTAAATGTAGTGATGAAACAGTAAAGAGGATGCTCTCAGAGCAGGTTGAAGACAGCAGAGACGATAAACTGCTTGAAAAATTTGATCTTAAGGATCTTGATTCTGATACCTTAAAACGCTATAGGATAATGTATAGTAATCGTGAACCAGAGAATACAAGAGTTGAGTATTCTGATATTGAGTTTCTTCGCAGTATTGGCGGTTGGAAAAGAGACCGGGAGACAGGCAAAGAGGGGCTTACAATTGCAGGATTACTAATGTTTGGTAAGTTAATGCCCATTCAGGAGGTTTTCCCAAACTATCTACTGGACTATCAGGAGCGGGATGAAAGTAGCGATGTACGGTGGGTAGATAGAGTTTCTCTTGACGGTTCATGGTCAGGGAATATCTTTGATTTCTACTTGAAAGTTGTTAAAAAGCTTATAGCAGATCTAAAAATACCGTTTAAACTTATCGGAGATCAGAGCGAGAATAGTACCCATATTCATGATGCCATTAGAGAAGCATTTGTAAATAGTTTAGTACATGCAGATTATACTGGGAAAGCCTCCGTATTAGCTGTAAAAAACAGTGATTCATTTAACTTTAGAAATCCGGGATTGATGAGAATATCTGTAGAACAGGCAATTAATGGCTATGAACATGATTGCAGGAATCAGAAAATGCACCAGATGTTTCACTTTTTAGGCCTTGGAGAGAGAGCTGGTTCAGGTATCCCTAATATTTTTAAATGGTGGGGGGATAATCATTGGCTTAAGCCTTCTATTTATGAAGAATTAGAGCCCTACGATTATACTGTTATAGAACTGGAAATGAGAGATGTCCCTAAAGATGTCCCTAAAGATGTCCCTAAAGAAAGAATAAATAAAATATTTGAATATATAAAGAATAATAATTAGATTACCACTGATGAACTTGCAGTTCTATGTAAAGTCAGCTCTAAAACTGTTAAAAGAGATATAGCAAAATTGAAAGAAACAAATCGGTTAAAAAGAGTTGGTGGTTTAAAAGAGGGGAAATGGGAGGTGGTTAATGAGCATTGATGCAACAGTAGAAGGAATCTTTCAGGATGAAATAATTGAAAACTTACTGAGCAATGGTTGGCTACTGGGAAAACCAGAAAACTACAATCGGAAATTGGCACTCTATGAAGAGGATCTTCTCGGTTTTGTTAAAGAAACACAAAGTACTCAGTGGCAGAAGTTCTGCAAAATATATCCCAATAACCCTGAACAAAAGTTTTTAGAAAGGGTTGCAACTCAGCTAAACAAGGCAGATCCTAATGCTGCCAACAAAGAGATGCGAACTTTTGGTACTCTGGGAGTCCTGCGACATGAACTGAGGGATAGGGGGACACGCTTCAGCCTTTGCCAGTTTAAACCCGAACACGATCTTAACCCCGATACACTTTCCCGTTATAAGAAGAATCGTTTTCGAGTAGTTCCGGAACTTGTCTACAGCCCCTGGGCAACTGAAGCCCATCTCGTAGACGCAGGAATAAAAGCCAAAGCCTGGCGTATAGATCTGGTACTCTTTGTTAATGGATTACCCATAGCAACTCTTGAACTGAAGTCAGAGTTCAAACAGGCAGTTCAAAATGCCATAAAACAATATAAGACTACACGCTTTCCTATCGATCCCGTAGTAAAGAAGCCGGAACCCCTGTTAACATTCAAACGTGGTGCTTTGGTTCATTTTGCAGTAAGCCAGTACGAAGTATATATGACAACTCGTCTGGAAGGGGCGGATACCTACTTTCTACCCTTTAACAAAGGAACGAAAGAAGACGGTGCAGGTAATGATGTTCCTGATGATGTTAACCAATATGCCACAGACTATCTGTGGAACGAAGTATTACTGCCCGACAACCTTCTGAATATTTTGGCCCGTTTTGTCCATCTGGAAATAACAGAAAAAGAGGATTGGGAAGGGCGTAAATATAAAAAAGAAACAATGATATTCCCTCGTTACCACCAATGGGATGTTGTAAAAAAACTTATAAATGCAGCCAAACAGGAAGGCCCTGGAAATAAATATCTTATACAGCACAGTGCAGGTTCCGGAAAATCCAACTCTATTGCCTGGACAGCTCATCAGTTATCTTCCCTTTATAATGAGACAGGTAACAAACTTTTTAACTCGGTTATTATTGTAACAGACCGGAATGTGCTGGATGCCCAGCTACAGGATACAATTTCCCAGTTTGAACATACTGATGGAGTAGTTGGACGAATTAACAGAGATGAAGGTGACGGGTCAAAGTCGGAAAAACTTGCAGCAGCCCTTGTAAGTTCACAACCCATTATTATTGTAACAATTCAGACCTTCCCCTTTGTTCTAAAAGCTATCGAGAATAATGTAAGCCTTAAAGAAAGGTGCTATGCAATAATTGCAGATGAAGCCCATTCATCACAAACCGGATCTACTGCAAGACAATTGAAAGAAGTACTGATGATTGACGGTAGGGATGATGAAGAGTTAAGTCCAGATGATATTCTGGATGCTGCAGTTGCTTCCCGTAGGGCAAATAAAAATCTCAGCTTCTTTGCCTTTACAGCAACACCCAAAACAAAAACCCTGGAACTCTTCGGTCGCCTGCCTAATCCGGATGAATCTCCTTCTAAAACCAATAAACCGGTTTCCTTTCATGTGTACAGCATGCGCCAGGCTATTGAGGAAGGGTTTATTCTGGATATATTAAAGAACTATACCAACTATAAGGTAGCCTATAACCTTGCCTTAAAAATAGAGGGATCTGACCAGGAAGTTGAAAGTAAAAGAGCCCGAGTCAAATTAAATCAATGGGTACGCCTGCACAACTATAATATTGCGCAGAAAGTTCAGGTAATAGTGGAGCATTTTAGAGATAATGTAATGGGAATGTTAAGCGGTCATGCAAAAGCTATGGTTGTAACCAGCTCCCGAAAAGAAGCGGTACGTTATAAACTTGGATTTGATAAATACATAACTGAAAAGGGTTATAAGAAAATCCATGCTATGGTGGCATTTTCAGGTGAGGTTGAATTCGATGATAGTGACCCTAATGCACAGACCCTTATTGATAAGAAGTTCACCGAAAATAATATGAATCCAAATCTTAAAGGTCGTGACATGCGGAAGGCTTTTGATTCGGACGATTATCAGGTAATGATTGTTGCCAATAAATTTCAGACAGGATTTGATCAGCCAAAATTGTGCGCCATGTATGTGGACAAAAAACTCGGAGGGGTGGAGTGTGTTCAAACCTTGTCCCGCTTAAACCGTATCTATCCTGGGAAAGCAGAACGGGGAACCTTTATACTTGATTTCTTTAATGATCCGGATGATATCCTTGAATCCTTCCAGCCATACTATCAAACTGCAGAACTGGCTGATGTATCTGATCCTAATCTTATTTTTGATCTTTTTGACAAGCTCAGGGCTGCAGATATTTTTCGGTGGCATGAAGTTAGGCAGTTCTGTGAAGCATTCCTGCAAAAAAGTAAAAGCAATGCGGCAATTGCAAATATCTGTAAACCTGCAGTAGAACGTTGGAAGATGCGCTACAAGTCTGCAATAGAGAGTTATAAACAGGCAAAGGATATGTTTGAACGTACAAAGAAAACAGCAGATCCGGTATTGGTAGCCAATGCTGAAAATAGTTTTAAGGAATGTAAAAAAGAGAAAGATGCCCTGGAGATCTTTAAGAAGGATCTTGGTACCTATGTCCGGTTCTATGAGTTCATGTCCCAGATTGTGGATTATGATAATAAGGAACTGGAGAAGCTGAGTCTGTACGCCCGTAATCTACGTCCCATGCTACGGGAGTCTTTGATAGATGAAGACGATATTGATCTGAACAATGTGATATTAAGCCATTACAGGCTGTCAGAAATACGACGGCAGGATTTACTTCTTAAGGAAAATGCAGATGATTATGGTCTGGAACCAGGTAATGAGCTGGGAACAGCTAAAGCAAAGGATAAGAAAGAAGAGCTGCTGTCCCGGATTATTAATCAGCTAAATGAAATATTCATTACCGATCAGCTTACCGAGCAGGATCTGGTAAACTATGCATATACTGTCAGAGATAAAGTCAGAGAAAATGAACTGGTTATGACCCAGATTGCCAATAATACTCCGGAGCAAGCCTTATTAGGAGACTTCCCAAAAGAGCTTTATAACGCAATAATCGATAGCAGCGAAGTCCACCAGAATATGAAAATACAGCTCTTGTCTGACCCTGTAAAATCAGAAGCATTTGCTAAGGTGGTGTTCAATTTGTTGAAGATTGCAGGGTAGGAGGGCATAAAAAAACGGTATGCCTGGACGTAATAAGCATACCGTTTATATCTAATTGGGGTTATTGTTTTAATAACCTTACTTTCTATTTCGGAATTGTTGCGGTAATCTTGAGTGTTAATTACTATGGATTTTAAGATAAAGTGAAATAAGATTAATGTGGAAGTCAGATGATTCCTTAATTTCTCTGTAAAGATTCTCTGAACCTTCAATACCCTGTTCCATGGTGGTTGAGATGCTGCTTTCTGATATTTTTTCAATTACAGGCTGAAGCAGAAAAGAGCTTATTTCTTTTGTTCCGGACTCGATAATACGATTGTCAATATCATTAAGGCTGGAAAGCAGATCTGAAAGTGGTAAATTTTTGGCTGCTTCATATTTACATTTCTGTGTAAGGTCAATTCCCTCTGCTGCCAGAGCAGAAAGACGTGTCAGTTCATTTTTTAGGGTAATAATTCCATTTAAAAGGGATTTTTCTGTATTCAATGTTTCATCTACAGATTTTAATTTTATCTTATCTTTGATCTGTTCTATTTTTTTTCTAATCTCAGGATATTTCTTTAGGGATTGAAGGCCTCTGTAGGGCATCCCTTCGATCCTGATTCCAAGGGGAGAAATATTCCATATATTTGAAATAGAGTTTATTTTTATCTGTTCCTCAAACCATTGGATATAAACACTCAGCCTGCTGTCGGTAACTGTCATTGTTCCACTATTATTGATCCTTTTGTAAGGGGTTCCGCTAATAAAAACACGGTATGAATAATCCTCAGGAGGGGAAAACCGTGTGGTCTCAGTATGAATTTTTTCTTCAAAGAAAGACCCGTGAAAGTGAGTTTTATTTTCAGGAAATCCCAGATCAAGGCCCCCGCAGAAAAGATCTCCTCTGCTTAGGAGACGACAGAAATCCCAGGCAGTAGTAGCAACTGATCCACCAGCACCCAGTCTTTTTTTTCTACCTCCATATTTTTCAATAAATACTCCCAGTGGAAAAAGAGAGCCGCAGAAAAATAGATTTTTATGGTTTTTTCGGAAAATACCCGGATGAGTGGAAGATTCTGACATTAAAATTGTTTTGTTGAAACTGACACGATCAAGGTGCCGGGTATTCCAGTACTGCGGATCAACCACAACTGTAAAATCCGGGTTAATTCCGTTATTTATGAGTATGCCGGCAGATGTATCAACTGCAACAATAATAAATTTTCTGCTGAGTTCTTTCAATTCCGGAATAATTTTATCCAGAGAGGGACCGGCAGCAAGAAGGAGTACCGGAAAATTGCTGAATATACCGGATAAAGTTCCTACATCCCTGGCTTTGGGCAGGATATTCAGATTAGAAAATAAATTTCTTACCCAGATTTTTCCGAATTTTTTAAGTGTTGCCTTGTTTACTTCCCTTCTGGATACAAAATGATGGATTATTCTGTCAATTTCTCTGTAGAAGTCGATATTCAGTTCGTAGAGTGCCCGGTGTTTAAATATTTGAATATCTCCTTTGGGCAGACCGGGAAGAACATGTCGTACAGATTCAGTTTTTTCCCCAATTATAAGGCTTACAGAGGGAGATTGCAGAATATTTTTTAAATCTCTTCCGGTAAGAGCTGTTAGAAATCGTTCAGGAGAGGGTTCAATAATAACCAGAAGGGTTTCGGGTTTTAGTTTAAGAATGGCTTCAACAAAATAACCAAGACCAAAACCCTCTACAATACAGGTCGGAACATGCTCAGGCAGCTCTCTCAAAACGAGGCGTTCGGCTTCCCTTATCGGGTCATGGTTTGAATGGATATATTTTCCTCTAATTGTAGCTGTAATATATCCGGCTTTACCCTTAGAGAGAATCAAGTCTTCGGAAAGATTGAATTTTTCCAGAATCTCATCTTTAAATGAGGGATATTTTAGATTCAGAATTCTTGTATTTTCCTGAAAGAAGCTCACCTAAGCTCCAGTTTAATTGTCAGACCCTCTGTTATTGGTGTTCCAGGTTCCGGAAATTGACTGATAACCCATCCTTCACCATCTATGGAAACTGTAATTCCCTGAAGAGCTATAAGGGGAAGAATTTCCCTCTTTGAAAGACCTGTCAGGTCGGGTAGAGTCCCCCCTATTTCAAGCTGCTCCGGAGATGTGAGTCTGATTACTCCTGAATGTTCAATTACTGTGTCCGATGCTATTGGGATATCCATATACCGAATCAATTCTTCGGCCAGCTCCTTAATAATTGGTGCTACAATTCTTCCTCCGTAGAATTCATCTCCTTTAGGAGTATCTATTACAGTATAAATAATCAGTTTTGGATTATCTGTAGGAAAAATTGCCAGGGTCGATGCAACAAAAGATTTCCCGGAATATGTTCCTGTAGCTGGATCAATTTTTTGTGCAGTTCCTGTTTTTGCCGATATCCGCATTCCGTCTATAACTGCTCTTCTTGCTGTACCTCCCGGTTCTGTTGCAGTCTCCATCATAAGGAGCATAGCTTTTGCAATTTCCGGTTTAATTACATGTCTCACGGGCTTACGTTTAAAATCTTTAACAAGTTTTCCATCGGATGAAACTATTTTATCGATTATATGAGGTTCCAGAAGCATTCCCTGGTTGGTGAGTACTGTTGCGGCTGTAATCATCTGAATGGCAGATACTGAGATTTC
>JAJRQE010000100.1 GCA_024280415.1 Spirochaetota bacterium
AAAGATGAAATAGGTGTAGTCATAATGGCTGCGAGTATCGTTGTATCTGAAAATGACTTCAAAAAAGAAGATATTTCTCTTAATTATGAAAAGAGTTCTCTTAGAACAGATCCTGATCCTGAAATTGTTAACCAGGCAGTACAGATTCATAAAATTTATAGCAGGACGGTTCCCCGGGTTGTTTTGGAAGACAGTTCATTGTTGATTCCGGTAGAAAATGGAATAACTACTTCCTGGTATGGAGACCGGAGAAAGTTTATCTATTCCAATGGATCTGTATCCGGCTCAATCCATACGGGCATAGATATTGCCGCTCCTATGGGAACTTTTATCAGGGCAGCTCACAGTGGAAAGGTTGTTTTTGCAGGTGACAGGATAATAACAGGGAAGAGTGTTGTTCTGGAGTATCTTCCCGGAGTATATGGAGTTTTCTTTCATATGGAGAAGCTTTTTGTCAGAGAGGGGGAGACTGTTAACTCCAGTACCGTAGTAGGTAGTCTTGGTAAATCAGGCCTGGCAACAGGACCCCACTTACATTGGGAAATAAGGGTTGGAGCTGTCCCTGTTGATCCCTATTCCCTTGTGGCAGGAGGACTTATTGACAATTCTCTGATAATGAGTATAGTGAGCAGTCATACGGCTGAGTATTCAGGAAGGAGGTGATTCCCATAGCATTCGTAAAAATTGATGAATCAGAACCCCTTGAAAAAGCGATTAAGCGCTTTAAAAGAATGGTGGAAAAAGAGGGTATAATCAGAGAATGGAAGAAAAATGAACACTTTGAAAAACCATCCACTATAAAAAATCGCAAGAAAAAAGCCCTTCAGAGAAAGCAAATGAAGAAACTGAGAAAAGTTCAGGCAATGAAGAACTACTAATCAGTAGCGAGTCAGACTATTATTTTTCGATCATTAATGAGACCGGTTTATGCCGGTCTTTTTTTTTGTATTAATGTAATCATTGAAATATCAATAAATATTTGACTTTTACCTAAAAAGAGATTACGATAATTTAGATAAATAGAGCAGGAGGAATGATAGAAATGAATATGAGATATCATAGTAATGCAAAAAAAATCGTTTTATCATTCAGCGACAGAGACTTTACGGGTACTTGTTATAATTTTTTTGTTTTTATAATAAAAATTTAAGGAAAGTGCTCGAAAGCGAATACAGGAGGATACTATGCTATTATTAATTTCAGATGCTTTTGATGCCGCATTACCGGAAAAACTGGCGGATTTTGGGGAAGTAACCACCGATAAATCAAGATTAGCCGATGCTGATGTGGTTTTAATTAGAAGCAAGACCAAATGTAATAAAGAATATATCGATAATGCTGATAATCTGAAGCTGATTGTCAGGGGTGGTGTAGGTATAGATAATATCGATAAGGAATATGCTGAAAGTAAGGGGATTGCAGTCAGAAATACCCCCAAAGCATCTTCTATTGCTGTGGCTGAGCTTACTTTTGCCCATATGCTTTCTGTTCCAAACAGGATAATTGAGGGTCATAACAGCATGAACGAGGGTAAATGGATAAAGAAAGAGCTTAAAAGGACAGAACTTTTTGGTAAGACTCTCTGTCTTGTTGGTATTGGTAATATTTCCAAAGAGGTCGCAAAGAGAGCTGCCGCCTTCGGGATGAAAGTCGTAGCCTACGATAAATATGTATCCGAAAGCAATCTTGCAGAGATGAAAGGATCACTTTCAGAGGCTGCTTCAGATGCAGATTATATCTCAATGCATCTGCCTTTAACACCCGAAACAGAAGGAATGATGAATGGGGAAATAATAAATGGATTTACTAAGAAACCGGTAATTATAAATACAGGCCGTGGAGGTTGTATAAATGCCGATGATCTTAAGGCTGCTCTCGAGGATGGACGGGTTAGTGCTTATGCCACTGATGTCTGGCCTTCAGATCCTCCTCCTTCTGACTATCCGATACTTAGTGCAAAAAATGTTCAGATGACTCCCCATCTGGGAGCAAGCAGTGCGGAAAACCTTCTGAGAATAGGTGCTGAGGCATATTCAATTATTGATGAATTGGTTAAGGGAGGAAAAATATGAGTAGAAAATTAAATTTTTCAGCAGGTCCGTGTGCCATTCCGCTGGAGGTACTGGAAGAGATGCAGTCAAATATGTCCGATTATCAGGGCAATGGTATTTCTCTGGTGGAGGTAAGTCACAGACATAAATTTTATGATGATGTCCATAATGAGGCAATTTCACTTTTTAAGGAATTGATGAATATTCCTGATAACTATTCAATTCTTTTTCTTGGTGGAGGAGCTACTCTTGCTTTTTCCATGATACCCATGAATTTTCTTACTCCCGGTAAAACTGCAGATTATGTAAACAGCGGTACCTGGGCAAAAAAAGCAATTGACGATGCAAAGAAAATTGGTAAAGTAAATGTTGTTTTTGACGGTAAAGAGGGTGCTTATTCTTCTCTACCTGCTGTTTCTGAACTATCTGCATCTCCTGATTCTGCATATTTCCATTTTACATCCAACGAAACAATAGGTGGAATACAGTGGAAAGAATGGCCTGAACTTGGGGATATCCCCGTAATATGTGATATGTCCAGTGATATTATGAGCAGGGAAATTGATGTCAGTAAGTTTGCAATGATCTATGGTGGTGTTCAAAAAAATCTTGGACCTGCGGGTGCTGCTTTTATGATTATCAGGAACGATCTTCTTGAACGATCTCCGGACACTTTGACAGCTTACCTTAACTATAAAATTCACGCTGATAAAGGTTCCATGTATAACACACCTCCGGTTTTTACAATTTGGGGTGTCAAACTGTTTCTTGAATGGGTAAAAAGGAATGGTGGTGTTCCTGCCATGTCAGCTCTTGCTGATAAAAAATCAAAAATGATCTATGACTTGATTGATTCGGGAGATTTTTACAGATCTCCTGTTGATTCTGCCTTCCGGTCAACAATGAATCTTGTATTCAGACTTCCTTCGGAGGAACTGGAAGCAAAGTTTGTAAAAGAAGCTTCAGCAAATGGGATGATGTTTTTAAAAGGGCATAGGAGTGTAGGGGGATGCAGGGCTTCCCTATACAATGGTGTTCCTGTATCTGCTGTCGAAACTCTGGTAGATTTTATGAAAGATTTCAGCGTCAAGAATGGCTGATTCTGCTAAGATAGACAATACCAGTCTTGCTATTATTAAGCATCTCAAAGATGGACGGAAACCTTACAGTCTTATTGCAGAGGAGTTGTCTATTACAGAAAATACTGTCAGATCAAGAGTTAACAAACTCTTGTCTGACGGTGTTCTTGAAATTTCCGGCCTCATAAATCCGGATACTCTCCCTGGTCATCAGATGATACTTGCTGCTTTGAAAATGAGTACTGTGGAACTTGGAGCCAAAGCAGAGGAATTCAGTAAGCTTAGGGGGGTCATTTCTGTTAGTGTAGTAACCGGCAGGTATGATCTCCTTGCCTATGTTATGCTTCACCCTTCAGCGGATTTTACACTTCTTGACTTTTTTAGGGATGAACTATCAAAAATTGAACTGATTCAGGATATTGAGACCTTTGTGGTGTATGAGGGTATCGACTTATCGGTACCATATGTACTATAATTATATATATAAATATTTTAATATCCGGGGGTAAATATGTTGAAAAGAACACCCCTTTTCGAAGTTTACAAAGACTACGAAGGGGCTAAACTGATAGATTTCGGAGGCTGGGAACTCCCTGTGAATTTTGCCAGTGGAATAATTGCAGAACACATGGTTGTCAGGGAAAATGCAGGACTCTTTGATGTTTCCCACATGGGGGAAATTACAGTCGAAGGTGAAAAAAGTGAGGCTTTCCTGAACTGGCTGCTTCCCAATAATATTATAAAAATGAAAGAGAATCAGTGTCTCTACTCGCCAATGTGCTATGAAGATGGCGGTGTTGTAGATGACTTACTGGTTTATAAGTATAACAGTGAAAAATATCTTCTTGTGGTAAATGCATCGAATGTTGAAAAAGATTTTAAATGGATAACAGAAGAGAATGCCTGGATAAAAAGAGAACAGAATCCTCCTGAATTTGAGAATCTTTCAGAAAGTAAATCTTCAGTTGCATTTCAGGGACCTAAGTCAACCGAATATTTAGCAGAAATGGCCGGAAAAGAGATAGACAATATTGATTTCTTCTATTTCAGGGATGACCTGAAGATAAATGGAATAGACTGCATTATTTCCAGAACAGGTTATACCGGTGAAGTCGGGGATGAAATATATGTTGACCGGGAAGATGCTCCAGCTTTATGGACCTATATTCTTGATACAACCCGGGGCAGAGGAGTTCTTCCTGTCGGTCTCGGTGCACGTGATACACTCCGTTTTGAGGCAAAACTGCCTCTCTATGGTCATGAACTGACGAAAGATATATCTCCCCTGGAGGCAAATCTTGGTTACTTTATTGATCTGGAAGGTGATGATTTCTGCGGCAGAGATGCTTTAATCGCACAGAAGAAAAATGGAATACCCAGATCTCTCCGGGGTTGTGAAATGATTGATCGGGGAATACCGAGAGAGAGTTATAGGGTACTGCTTGGGGGTAAAGATATAGGTCATGTAACAAGTGGTACAAAATCTCCAATGCTTAATAAATTCTGTGGTCTGGTTCTTATTGAGAGAGGATTAGGATTAAAATTGGGCGATGAGATACAAATCGACATTAAGGGGAAACTAAAAAAAGCTAAACTTGTAAAAACCCCTTTTTATAAGAATATATAGGTACGGATAAGGAGACAATATGAATATTCCAGGTGATTTAAAGTACACAGAAGGACATGAATGGATAAGAGTTGAGGGAAAAATTGCATTTATAGGTATTACAGATCATGCACAGCATGAACTTGGTGATATTGTTTATGTAGAACTTCCTGAGGTTGATACAGAGATAGATAGTAAGGAAGAGGCTACAAATATAGAGTCTGTAAAGGCTGCAGCTCCGGTTTACTCTCCTGTATCCGGTAATATTGTGAAAATTAATGAAGAGCTTGAAGATAATTCAGAGTTAATTAACTCCGATGCCTATGGTTCCTATATTTTTGCAGTTGAGATGTCAGATGCTTCTGAACTCGATGGATTAATGGATGCAGCTGCATATAAAGAATTTCTCGAAAAGGAGTAATAATGTTTTCATACTTACCTCAGACTGATAAAGATATCCGGGAGATGCTGGATGTTATAGGTGTGAATTCCATAGATGACCTCTTTCGGGATATTCCAGCGGAAATCCTGCAGAAGAAAGAGTTGAATATTGCTCCGGGGCTCTCTGAATACGATGTTTATAAGCGTATGAAAGGGTTATCAGAAAAGAATATGCAGGGAATATCTTTTATGGGATGCGGATCCTATGATCATATAGTTCCCTCTGTAGTTGGACATGTTCTGCAGATGCCTAATTTCTATACCGCATATACACCTTATCAGGCAGAAATTTCCCAGGGAATTCTTCAGTCTATCTTTGAATTTCAGACATTAATATGTGAACTGACTGGAATGGATGTTTCCAATGCTTCTCTCTATGATGATCATACAGCTGCCAGTGAGGCCATTACAATGGCTGTTAATGCACGTAAGAAAGCTGACAGAATACTCGTTTCAGGAACTATTCATCCTCATACGAGAGCCGTAATTGATACATTTTTTTCTGATATACCTGTGAAAATTGAAGAAATTGCTACTGAAAACTATTTAACTTCACTGGATGCCTTAAAAGAAAGCATTGATGATTCTGTTGCAGCTGTTCTGATACAGACACCTAATTTCTATGGATGGGCAGAGGATCTGACAGGTCTTGCCGATCTTGTCCATGAGCATAAAGCTCTCCTGATTATTTCGAGTAACCCCATGTCTCTCGGTGTTTTTAAATCACAGGCTGACTGGGGTGCAGATATTGCCATTGGTGGAACACAGCCCTTTGGACTTTCTACATATTTTGGAGGACCCTCAGTCGGATATATCTCTACAGGTACCAAACTTACACGAAAGATGCCTGGGAGAATTGTAGGACAGACAAAGGATGTTGATGGGAAAAGGGCATTTGTTCTGACCTTACAGGCAAGAGAACAGCATATAAAACGGGAGAGAGCAACTTCCAATATTTGTTCAAACCAGGCACTGGCTGCAATGGGAAGCGGTATCTATCTTTCGACCATAGGCTGGAAAGGTTTGCAGGAAGCGGCGTCTCAAAGTTTTCAAAAGGCTCACTATCTATATAAACGATTAACAGAAGAACTTGGATTAACATCTCAGGCGGGAAATGATTTTTTTAATGAATTTACCCTTCTGATTCCCAATGCAGCCCGGGTTATGGAAGATATGGAAGCTCAGGGTATATACGGGGGAGTTAATCTTCTTCGGTTTTTTCCTGATCTTAAAGATGCGGTAACAATTGCAGTAACTGAAAAAAGAACAAAAGAAGAGATGGATGCCTATGTTGATCTTATGAAGAGGGTACTGTAATGAGTAATAAACTAATTTTTGAACTGTCCTCAGATGGAAGAACCGGATACCGTTTCCCGGATCTGGATGTACCGGCTGCTCCTCTGGAAGAGAGTGTAAGTACTTCTCTTTTAAGAAATAGTAAGCCTGAGCTTCCGGAAGTTTCTGAAGTGGATATTATACGACACTATACTTCTCTCGCAAAAAGAAATTTTGGAGTTGATGCCGGGTTTTACCCCTTAGGTTCCTGTACAATGAAGTATAATCCTAAGATAAATGAGGATGTCGGAGGCTTTTCTGGTTTCACATCAATTCATCCGCTTCAGTCCGAAGAGAGTGTCCAGGGATATCTTGAGATGCTTTATGAGACAATAAAGAGCCTCTCGGAAATTACAGGAATGAAATGGGGTACTCTGCAGCCCTATGCAGGTGCCCATGGTGAGTTCACAGGGATGAAACTATTCAAGTCCTACTTTAAAAAGAAGGGCGATAAGAAGAGAACGAAGATTCTTGTACCCACTTCGGCACATGGTACTAATCCTGCATCAGCCAGAATTTCAGGGTTTCAGGTTGAGGAAATTACTGCAGATGAACGAGGTCTTGTTTCCATAGAAAACCTCAAGGAACACCTTTCCGATGAGGTTGCAGGGATAATGCTTACGAATCCAAACACCCTTGGACTATTTGAGAAAGATATTATTGAAATTGCACGACTTGTTCATGAAGCTGGAGGGCTTCTTTACTACGACGGTGCTAATATGAATGCAATTATGGGCAAGGTAAGACCCGGTGATATGGGTTTTGATGTGATACATCTTAATCTCCATAAAACTATGTCGACACCTCATGGTGGCGGCGGCCCCGGAGCAGGACCTGTTTTTGTTTCAGATCGATTGATAGATTTTTTACCTGCGCCAGATGTTGGAAAGGATGGTGACAGATATTATTTCGATTATGATAAACCCCATACTATGGGCAGAGTCTCCGGATTCTATGGGAATATGGCGGTACTTGTTCGTGCCTATACCTATATTATTACCATGGGAAGTGATGGTCTTCAAAAAGCATCTGAGTATGCTGTACTTAACGCAAATTATCTTAAGGAAAAGTTAAAGACTACCTATCATCTCTACTATGATACAGTGTGTATGCATGAATTTGTTCTTTCTGCAAAGAAGATGAAAGAGGAATTTGGAATTTCTGCTCTTGATATTGCAAAGGGGCTTCTCGATTACGGAGTTCATCCTCCCACAATATATTTTCCCCTTATAGTTCCCGAAGCGATGATGATTGAACCCACGGAAACTGAATCAAAGGAAACTCTTGATAGTTTTGTTGATGCAATGCTTGAAATATATAAGACTGCAAAAGAAAATCCTGAAATACTGCATGAGGCTCCTCTTAACACAGCTGTGAGACGCGTAGATGAAGTACTTGCTGCAAAACATCCGATTCTTAAATGGAAACCGGAATAGAAGATCAAAAGAAGTGATTCTGCACTATTTCTGCAGGAACTTTAACTGATGAACTTAATGGGGAGTACGATTATTCGTGCTCCCCACTTTTATAATATCTATTTTATATGATATAAATAAAGACACTGATGAAGTAATTTTTAGAATAGATATTTAAATGTATAGTAATAAATAACTATTCGATCCCATAAAAGGTATCTTTCAATTTTTTTTTTTGCAGGAACCTGAGTCTTTAGGAGTTTTTTATGGCCGATCTTAGAACAACCTATATGAACTTATCCCTTAAAAATCCAGTTATTGCAGCTAGTTCAAGTCTTACTTCTTCCCTTGAGGGGGTTAAAAAATGTGAAGATGCCGGTGCTGGGGCTGTTGTTATAAAATCTTTATTCGAGGAGCAAATAACTCAGGACAAAAATCGAATGATAGGTAGTATGAATTTCGATGCCTATACCGATGCGTATGATTTTTTTAATTCTGCCAGTGCAGATTTTTATCTGGATGAATATCTTGGCCTTGTGGAGGATGCAAAAGACTCGCTGGATATACCGGTTATCGCAAGTGTTAACTGTGTATCCTCAGGGCAATGGATTGAATATGCAGAACGTTTTGAAAATATTGGAGCAGATGCGCTTGAACTGAACATATTTGTCCTTCCCTCTAATATTGGAACATCCGGGTCCCGGATAGAAGAGAATTATTTTGAAATTCTTGGTAACGTAAAAAAGAATATTAATATACCAGTTGCAGTAAAAATTGGATATCATTTTTCGGGTATGGGTAACTTTATAAACAATATTTCAAATAAAGGTGCAGATGGGATTGTTCTTTTTAACCGTTTTTATAAAATAGATATCGATATTGAGAATCTCTCATTAAAGTCTTCACCTTTGCTGAGTGAGCCTGGTGAGATTTATCTGGCTCTTCAATGGATTGCACTCATGGCAGGAGAAGTTTCTTCAGATTTTTCAGCTGCTACGGGTATTCATGATGCAGAAGGGGTCATTAAACATCTTCTTGCAGGTGCAAAATCTACACAGTTATGTTCAACTCTTCTAAAAAATGGTGTTAAGCACATTGGTGAAATAATTACAGACCTTGAGTTGTGGATGGATAGAAAGGGCTATAGTAGTATATCCGATTTTAATGGAAGTTTGAGTCAGGAAAACAGCAGCCATCCTGAATCCTATGAACGTTCTCAATTCATTAAATCGGTAATTGGTTCAGCATAGTGGACTTTGATGACATAAGACCATATACAAACGAGGAGCTTCCGGAAGTTTTAAAGAGAATAGCTGTTAATAAATGGATTACAGGTGGTATAAGGCAATTATATTTGCCCCATCTCCATAAAATGTTCTATAAACCCGTGGAAAAGCTTATATACTATTATCTTTTGTTGAAAATCAGGGATATTAAAACAACTGATGAGTTTAGGAAAAAGATATCCCTTGATATTCTTGTTAAAAATTTGGTCAGGGATACCACAGCCGGTATAAGTTATTCGGGTTTGGAAAATCTTGATCTGAAAAAAAAAATATATTTTTATATCCAACCACAGGGATATTATTCTTGATCCTGCATTTATGATCCGGACATTATACGATTACGGATTCAATTTTCCTCAAATAGCATTCGGTGATAATTTAATGATTAATGATATTATAACTGATATTATAAGGGCAAATAACGGGATTATTGTTAAGCGTAATCTTCCAATGAGGGAACAGATAAGGGAATCTTTAAAACTTTCCACCTATATGTGCAGCGTAATAGATAATGGTTCCTCTATATGGATTGCCCAGCGGGAAGGCCGGGCAAAAGACGGAAAGGATGATACAAATCCTGCAGTTTTAAAAATGATCTATCTTAGCAAACGTAAGGAACTTTCATTTTCAGAGTTTTTAGGAAAGTATAAGATTGTCCCCGTTTCAATATCCTATGAATATGACCCACTGGATAGAGCCAAGAGCTGGTCTGTCTACAGGGAACGAATTCATGGATTCCATGTTAAACGAAAATATGAAGATCTTATACATATGGCAAGCGGGTTGAAGGGGTATAAGGGGAGAGTTAATCTTGTTTTCAATAAACCTCTTGAAGGGGCATTTGAAAATGAAACTGCTGCGGCAAAAAGTATGGATGAACTTATACACAAAAGTTATAAGCTCTGGAAAACCAATTATATAGCCTATGATCTGCTGAATAAGAGTACGAAATATGATAGTAAATATACAAATAAGGATGTGAGTAGTTTTCTTAAAAGGTATAAAAGGCTTTCCTTAGATGTACGAGAGATTGTCTTTGAATCATATGCAAATCCTGTTGTAAACTATGAAAAATACTATCTACGGAAATAGAAAAGTATTGGTTATAAAAATTATGGCAAGATTAAAATATATTTTAATTTTATTTTTAATTTCTTTTTATGGCTGCAGTGGTTCTGCCCCTGAAATTGGTCAGCTGATATGGCAGATAAATTACAAACAGGCAGCTGAAGGTTCTTCTGTATATACCTCTCTTTCCATTTTTATATTAACTGCAGATAAAGATGGTATAGAAGATGTCGATTCGGTATATCTAATCAATGATGATGCTGAACTCTTCTGGAAACTGGATAGGGAAAGCTGGACTATAAAGCTTCTGGAGGGGAATAACTGGATTGGATCAAATTCCCTACAGATGAATGATGGAAGTTCTCTTCCATCAGGACTTTACCGGGTTGTTGTAATAGATAAAGCTGGAGAAAGAGACAGCAGGGAATTTAATATTATAAAGGATATGCTCTATTTTTCCAAAGAGAGATCTTTTCCTGAACTTTATATTGACTCTGATGTAGCAGTAATATCTGAATATAGTGAAAATACACTGTGGATATATGATGAGAAAATGGTAATTTTGAAAAATATAAATATCAACAGCGGGGAAATCAATTTGGATATAATTAATAATGACACTGCAAACAGAGCAAGATGGATAAGTCTCTACTCTTTTGATTCAGACAGAGGTACCGGATATATCAGAGGACCCTATTCTTTACAGGGAAATAATTAACTCTACTACTGCTGAATCAGGGAAATATTTTTCTTAAGAGATAGATCAGCCTCTGAAAAAATGTCTTGCCATATTTTGATGAAAAATGGACAGCTGCCTCCTGGAGGGAGAAATCGTTACCGTTCACCTCTTTCAGCTGATCCCAGTGTTTTATTATCCACATGTAAAGATCACCTTCTGTTCTTCCTGGGAATTTCCCAAGAATATGCTCCTCCCTGACTATATTTATGATGGGTTTGTACAGGGTTCTGTACCAGGATTTTCCTGCTTCTATAAAGGGAATTTCGTCTGTTTTGTCTTCGTTTAAAAAATATTTATGACCAAGAATATGTCTTAAAATTTCGTAAAATCGTCCGGTGGCGGTAAAGTTCAGTTCCCCGGGAGTAATTACTTCTCCCAATTCTGTTTCTTTAAAAACTCTGTATTTTTCATAGGAGATAATTTTCGTTTCAATTTCTGACCTTGTAAGATCCGGACTGAGTGGAATTTCTGTATCGAGACGTATGACTTCTGCATCTATACTCATTACACCCTGTATTTTAGCTACAGATACTCTGTGGTTTCCGTCCCGTACATAGTAGGTGCCTCCTATTTCATACAGCCTAATTGCCGGAAGTATAATAGATTTTAGATGAGCCTTGTCGATATTTTCCCATCTGTCTCTAATAAATTCCCTTTTAGGAAGAAAAGTCCTGTTGAAATCCTTGTATCTTCCTTCACTTCCAACTATCAGGTTTATATCAACTGCTTTCATTCCGATATAAGTTTCAGATTTTGGCTTAATAAGATTTTTAATATCCTCAAGGGATAGTAATCTCTGTTTATCAGGGGTTAATGTATTTAGTATGCGGGAAATAGATGCCTTTGATCTTGCTTTGTTAAAATCTTCCCTTGCCTGATAATTCACGAACTGGGGGTTATTACTGTCAATCATGGAACCTCAATATTTAGAATGTAGTGTTCATATATATTAATAATTTTTGTATTTAAGAAATTTATTTCCCGTTCTGCATTGAGGTCATAGAGGTGTATGTGTCCGTGGAGCATATACTGGGGTTTGAAAAATTTTAGAAAAGTTCTAAAAATTCTGAACCCCTGATGGCATCTGTCATTTTTATCACCCAGACCTCTGGGAGGAGTATGGGTAAGGAGTATATCCAGCCAGCGGCCTTTGAAAATTCTGTTAAAAAGCAAAACTGGAAGGAGTTTGATGATTTTGAGGGTCATTTCAAATTCAGTAAACTGATTGGGGCCATTGTTATAATTGTTACTTCCCCCAAGACCGGCAACCAGAATCGATTCTACATTCCGTACTCTGTCACCGATGTATGTCGAACCGAAACTGGAGTATAAATTTTGAATACTGTGGTTGCTCCCATAGTGATGTGTATTATTGGACTTCCGGTACCTGGATAAGAGTTTAAGATTGTGATTCCCAAAGATAAAAAGAAGTGGTTTGTTGAGTGAACTTACAATAAATCCATAATACTTAAGATCAAGATCTCCTCCACTCAGAATCATGTCTATATCATTAAAACGTTTTTTTACATTATTTGAGTATATCAGAGGATCGACTTTATCTGAAATGCATAAGATTTTTAGTGATGACATATTATTTTTTTTTCTTTAAGTTATTCTGGATCTCCTTGAAATTCAATTCCTTTAGATTTTTTTGGAGATTCTCTTTGTTTACCAGATCTATCGGTCTGCTTTCCGCATATTCCTGAGCCTTCCTGGAAAAATTTGTACTTGCAACAATTATTCCTCTTGTTACACTTAAAGTTCTCATTTTTTCGTGAAAGGAGCGGATAATCGAGTCGGATATCATATCCGGAACTCTCAGGAACCAGATAAGTTTTGGCATTTTTCGTGTTCCTCTCCATTTTGTGTCACCATCTACAGCTATTATTTCACATCCGTTGGAAATATCATTCAATTCTGTTATATTTAAACCCATGGCATTTGTCAGAGCTTTGCTGATTTCATGGAATTCTGATGTACCCGAAGTCAGGTAATCCTTCATCCTGTCATCTGTCCTAAGCTCCTGATACTGACTCAGTTTCTCTGCTACATCTCTGAAGTTGGGCTTTTTAGAGTAGATCTCCTCCCATTGATCAATTGCATTTTCAAAATCTCTCTCCTGTTCATTGCAGGCTGCAAGGAAGTATCTTGCGTACAGAGTTTCCGGTGCTGTTGCATTAGTGGATAATTTAATACTTCTCTCGAGTTCGATTATTGCCTTATCGAAACTTTTCATGCTCATATAACAGCTTCCCCGTTCTACCAGAGCCTTTACCTTGAATTCCTGGTCTCTTGTAGCTTTCTCAAAGGAGAGGAGTGCAGGTATATAATCATGATTGCTTTTCTGCAGCTTGCCGAGATAAAAATGGGCTGCATAATTATCACCCTTATACTTTAATGCGGCCTCAAATTCTACTTTTGCTTCTATATTTTTTTTGCCTCTGTAAAGAATATATCCAAGACTGAAATGGACATGGCTCAGACGTGGATTAAGCTGGATAGCTTTTCTGTAGTATTGAACTGCTTTTTCCGGTTTATTTCTATTCTCAAACAGTTTTCCAGCTTTAAAATAGTATTCTCCAATAGTCGGCATCAATTTAATTAATAAAATGTACTCCTTTAAAGCTTCTTCCGGCTGGTTAAATTGTTCAAAAAGTTCACCTATAATCAGTCTGAATTCATTTTCTTTACAGTACCCTCCGAAATTACCAATCTCATTTACTTTTTTTAGTTCCATTAAAGCAATTTCTGATTTATTCTGGGCAATATAGGAGAGAGCCAGTAGATAATGTGCTTCCGAATTTCTTGGATCTTTTTCAATTATCTGTTTAACAAGCCTAACTGCGGAGCTGTGTTTTCCCTGTTTTTGAAAATTTGAAACAGTTGTTAACTTTTTAGGTCCAATAATCGACTTCATCATAAAAATAGTAATAAGTCCGAGGGTGATTCCGATGATTAAAACTAGTATAATAATTGGGGGCATACACTTCTCCTTATAGAAGATTAATGAGAAAATCGAATACTGTCAAACCATTAGGGGGTAAAAAAATCAAGCTGCAATCAACTTTAGTCATAATAGCGGTTTTTTTCCTGTTTTCTCCTCTCCTAAGTGTTTTTTCTGAAAGTTCTCTCGGTTCTGGAGAGCAGTTGTTTTTGGAAAATAAGCCTGCCGAGGCAATCCCCCTGCTGGTTAAGGCTTTGGAGGAGTCTCCATCCAACAACAGAATCTACAGCTACCTTGGAATAGCCTATGAACAGACAGGACAGTATGAACAGGCCGTTGAAGTATATAAAAAGGGTCTTGATTATGCCGGTGAACTTGAGAGTGTTTTTCTGACAAATATTGGAAATAACTACAGTCTTCAGGGTGCTTATGATTCTGCAATAGAATATTACTCCAGAGCCATTGCTCTTCGGTATAATGGTGATGCTCTGCGTAACAGAGCTGGTGAATATTTACGTAAAGAGATGTACGATAAGGCTCTTGAGGATTATAAGCTCTATATGACCAGAGAAATTTCCCCCTATCAGAGTGATCGGATTAAAAAGGTTATAAATCTGCTGGAAAATAAACTTGATCTTATTGCCAGGCAGAAGGTGGAAGAGGAACGGAAGCGAATGGAAGAGGATGCACGTCAGAAGGAACTTCTCAGTAATGTACTTAATTCTCTTAGTACAGCGGGAAAGGATACTACCAATTTGTCCGGAGGTACGGAAAATGCCGACAACTATGCGGATGATTTTGATATTGTAGATTAGACAGCTCAGCCGGGCAATAGACGAAGTCTATGACCAGGCAATGAGCCGTATCCGAAGGCCATAACCCGGAGGAACGATCTTGGCAACTGTAGGAGATATTATGGATAGAAAAAAGATTATTATATTTGCAGCAGTTGGACTTGTTCTTATTATAGCTGCATTGTTTATTTTTTTACCTGGAGGTAAAACTTCCAGTGCCGAAAGCCTTAAAGCCGAAAACACCCTTCGTCTTGCGAGGGAGTATTTTGAAACTGATGAGTTTGAAATGTCTTTGAACCTTATCAATTCATTATTAATTGATAATGCAGATAATGAAGCAGCGAGGACTTTGAGGGATAAAATTATAAAAAAGAAGAAAGAGATTGCAGTACAGGATCGTCTTCTGGAAGAACAGAGGAGCAATGAAGCCCTGAAAGCTCAGGATTCTCTGGCTCAAAGTCTCTCTGAGCTGGGGGATACTCTGGTTGAAAGTACTGCCAAAGAAGCATCTGCTGCAGAAACAGCTGCCAGTGAAGCCCAGCGTCAGGCGGAACTTCAAAGGCTTGAAGATCAGCGTCTGGAAGCAGAGAAAAGAAAAAAAGAAGAAGCCGCAAGGCTGGCGGCTCTGAGTCAGGCAGAGAGGGAAAAGGCAGTAAAGGTTCAGGAACTCATAGAGACCGGACGGGAGAAAATGGATGAGGAACAGCATGTTCAGGCAAGGGGTTACTTTGATGAGGCTCTTGGTCTGGATCCGGAATCTGCGGAAGCTTATGCAGAAACCGGTGAATCATATTTCAGAGAAGATGAAAACAGCCAGCCCAATATCAACAAAGCTGTGGAATATGCTAATAAAGCGATCGATAAGGATAAAAACCTCTGGATTCCTTATGAAACTCTGGGGAAGGTATATGCAAAGCAGAATCAATGGGATAGTGCTGTGGATGCCTATAAAACTGCTGCCAGATTGAATCCTGAGAAGGCAGACCTTCTCTATGAACTGGGAAAGGCTCAGTACAGAGCTAAGGATTTTGATGGTGCAAGACAGTCTTTTGAGGCGGCTATTCATATTGATCCCACTCACGAAAAAGCATTTATGAACCTGGGATTTACTCAACGAAGACTCGGAAGTTCCACTTCTGCATATCGTGCTTTCGAGAATGTCACCAGGATTAATCCGGGTAATGCAGCTGCCTTCTTTCAGCTGGGTGAGTTAAAGAGGCTTTCAGGAGATAAGGAGAGTGCAGCTGTTTTCTATAAAAAAGCATCGGGTCTTGATTCTACAAAAGCGATTTACTTTGGATCACTCGGGGTTGTTCTGTCAGATCTGGGTCGGTATGACGAAGCTGAGACTATTTACCAAAAAGCGCTTGATCTTGATGGAGATAATCCTGTAAGCAATAATAATATGGCTCTGGTGCAGCTGCATCTAGGAAAACCCGGAGTAGCTCTGGGATTCGCCGCAAAGGCTGTTCAGTTAAAACCTGAATCTGCAGAATATTTATATACCCTTGGTAATGCAAGTGAGGCAACAGGTAATAACGACAGTGCCATACAGGCTTATGAAGCCTCGATATCAAGAAAATCTGACTATATCCTGCCCCGGATAAATTTAGGAAAGATATATGACGAAAAAGCTCAGTACGATAAGGCTCTTGAACATCTCCTTAGAGCCTATCAGATTGATCCTGAATCACTTGAGGTAAACAATAATCTGGGAAATGTTTATCTCCATTCCGAACTTTACACTGATAGTATTAAACACTATAAAAAAGCAATAGTCAGAAAGCCTAATGCGACCCTTATGCGTTATAATCTTTCTCTTGCATATATTGAACTGGAAGAGAATGATCTTGCCGCCGCTACACTATCGGAACTTATTAAGATAGATTCGTCCTACTGGGATGCATATTATACATTAGGTAAGCTGATGTATGCAGATGGAAACCATGAAGGTGCAAAGACAATATTTCAGAGTCTTCTTGAAAAAAAACCTGATTACGATAAAAGGACTGAAATAGAAAGCTTACTTTAGTAAGGAAGACTGCTATTGCAGTTTTAATTCAGTACAGAGAATTAGAGCCTGCCTACAAAACGAAACAATTCTTCCCGGGAGACCTGAAACCATACTGGTCTTCCGTGGGGGCATCTTGCGTTTTCGAGTTTAAAAGTTTTTTTTACCAGCTGGACAGCTGTAATTTTATCCAGGACGTCTCCATCCTTTATAGCACTCTTACATGCCATGTCGGCATATAATTCTGTTTCGAGATCGGAGATTGTCCCTTTCTGCTTTTTTACAAAATCAATAATTATACTCTCATTGCCAATACAGTTTTCCGGTACTGAGATAAGCTGCCATCTTCCAGCTCCAAGATCCTCAAAGGAAACCCCGGTTTTACTGTATTTTTCCAGGTCTGTAACAAAACTATTTTCCCTGTTCCCCTCAATTTCAAAAATTGCAGGGACAAGAAGCTCCTGGATTTTATTGTATTTTGATTTTAGTTCGTTAAAGATAATTTTCTCATGTGCAGCATGCTGGTCTATGAAATAAAACTTATCTTCCACTTCTGCAAGTAAAAAAAGATTGAAGATTTGACCCATATAGTGAATATTCCGGGATTCCGGAAGTTCCGAAACATTACTATCCACAGCTTTGGATTTTTGAATCAGATCTACCGGAAATGTTCTATCTGAAACCTTGAAATTTGAATAATTAGTATTGGAAGGTCTGAATCCTTCAGTGTATTTATTTCCCATTTCGGCTGCAATGTTCTTAAATTCATTAAGTTGCGTTAATTTGGGGTCAGCATTCTGTATAGATGTGGAATAGTTGTACCTGAAATCTGAAAGAAATGATTTGATGCTGTTAACAATGCTTTTATGTATTTCTGTAAGATTTTGAAATCGTACCTCTTTTTTTGCCGGATGGATATTAAAATCAATAAGGGATGGATCAATTTTAATGAATATAAAGGCAACAGGATAATTGCCTCCTGGTAAAAATTCTGAAAAGCCGTACTCAACAGCCTGAACAAGTGCAAATTCAGATATACGTCTATTATTAAGATAAACCTGGATATACCTTCTGTCTTTCCTTTTTAAAGAGGGATCACCGACTATAATCTGTATTGTAAAATCTTTATGTTCGGTTGAAAATTCATGAATAAGCTGTTTATTAAAGAGATCAGGGAAGGCTGCAAGAATCCGTTCCTTTAATGTTGATACAGGTAAAAAAGATTTCATTACGTTATCCGAAAAAAATCTGAAAGTAATATCAGGAAAAGGAAGTGATTTCTCTACAAATATTTTTCTGCATGCTGTTGCCTCGGCAGAAGGTCTTTTTAGGAATTTTTTTCTCGCAGGAATTGAATAAAACAGATTGGAGACATCAATCAGAGTACCCTCCTGCCCCCAGGTTTCTGTAACTGGATCATTACTGGTTTTCGGCAGGAGAAGCTTATAAGCGGAACCCTCTCTTGTTTTACTGTTTATTTCCAGTTTTGAACAGGCTGAAATACTTGAGAGTGCCTCACCTCTAAAACCCAGGGTATTAAGTTTATCAAGATCTTCCAGGGTATTAATTTTACTTGTAGAGTAGGGGAGGCAGCAAATTTCAAGGTCTTCCCGGCTCATTCCTCTGCCGTTATCAACTACCCTGATATTATCTATTCCGCCGTTCTTTACATAAACATCAATTTTATCAGCACCTGCATCAATGGAGTTGTCGATCAACTCTCTAATTACAGAAAAAGGCCGGTCAATAACTTCACCGGCCGCGATTCTAAGAGCTACTGAATCCGGCAGAAGTTTGATTCTGCCGGATTTGCTATTATCTTTCATAAGTAGAACTTACTAAAAACCAATCCTTGTTTCAATAGTTATTACAGGTACAATTTCGGGATAACCGTTTTTATATACTATATTTCCTGCACCATCTGTTTTTGCACTGGTGCTTACAATTGCCGCCAGATCAAGGGTGGGTGCCAGAGGGTAAACAAATTCACCCGTAAATGATGTATAAGCATCAAAAAGAGTCAGGTCTGCACCTGTGCCTTTTTTGAGAAGTGTCGGGATGAATTTTGTTCTGTGGTAGGCAATTGAACCATAGATATCAAGAACAGGGATTGTTCCTGGAAGAATTTCGACTTCGAAGAGGAATTCATCCTCATCAGAGAATCCGTTTTTGTCCCAGGGCCACATATATCCAATAGTCGCATTGATCTTTTCAAAGAGAGTGAACCCGCCTTCTCCGTATATACCCATTACAGGTTCTGTTGGTGTTGGATTAGACAAATATGCGTTTATACTGTCAATGTATGTTCCTCTTAAACGGTCGTAGGAAGAATTAAAAAATGATGGTTTAAATTCTCCATCAAAATATCTGTACTCCAGTCGGTAATCCACAAAAAGGATGTTCCCGAATAAACCGGCATTCCAGCCGAAGTTTCTGAAATTACTCATTGCAAACTGTGTCTGGGATGTATCATAAATCATATCGTACTTGAACTGACCATCCATATATGGAACCATTCCCGCAATATCTGAAAAGAAAATAAAGGAGAGCAGATCGGATTCCACTATAGGAAAATCAAGATCTGCAGATGCAGTCAGGAACATAGTATCTGGAGGAACAGTAGTCTGGGCTGCGGTATCAGGATTTATATCAATAATACTCGAAAAACCTATGCCGAATTTTCCAATTGGTCTAAAGAAAAATCTTCCTCCGAATATTTCAGGTTTGGCCAGATCGTCAATTACAGTTTCAAAACCTACGGCTTTACCTTCGGCACCCAAATTAAGACCAACCTTCCGAACAGTTGGGAAATCTGCATCGTTGGAAAAATCTCTCATGAGTATTCCATGACCAAGAGTCATATTATTAATATTACCGACTTTAAAGAAGAAAGGATCTCGCTGCTGTCCCCATTCAATATATCTGATTTTAAGAAAAAAGTCTGACAGGATATCCATTGCAATATCTTCAATTGCAACCTGGTCGGTTCCGAATGACCATTCATCATTACCGTCAGGATGATACCAGTCATTTGGATCAAAAAGATCTGTCTGATAGACAACCGGCAGGTAGAGGGAGAGTTTTAATTTCCCAATGTTAAATGTAGGCTGTACAATTGCTTTTGAGTATGTAGATCCGTCAATAGTTACAGTACCTATCTCCAGTCCCAGGAAATCACTCAGAGCTTTCATCAGAGCACTTTCCACAGGATCTTTTTTTACCGGTTCCTCAGCTTTTGGAGCTTCCGGGGAAGGGGTTTCCTGTGCAGATGCAGTTACAGGTTCCTCACTCTTCTTTTCCTCGGGTGTTTCTTCTGCAGCAGGTGATGCTGCTTCATGTCCGGGAACTGCTGTAGGATCAAGCTGTTCAAACATTACATCCTTAACAAGCTCATTCATCTGTTCTGCACTAGCCTGAATAGCCTGAAATACTTCTGCAAGGGCATCTCCAATCATACCTGAACCAAGCTCTATCTTCTGATTGGTCAGGGTGTTGGTGTAATCAATTAGTCCATTAACAACAAATGCTTTCTCCTCGCTTCCTGGAATAGATATAATTCCAAAGTCAGTACCACGAATTCCTGCGACTGCAGACTGGGTCCTGACCTGATATCTTTCACCTATTCCGGCTCTGGATGCAATTGCCCTTATTTTTCCGGAAATAAGGCTGAAATTATTGGACTGTTCCGGTGTTCTCTGAAGCCCTTCAATAGTGAAAACTGTAAAGGGGGAGAGTTTAATAATAGAACCGTTTGGATCCAGCCTTATCTCTGCAGAAGTTTTACTTGTTCGTATAGTATCACCTTCTTCAAGATCCATGCCGTAATATATGTCTGTAAGAAGAACCCCGTCGGATCCGGTAATTTCCAATTCAATATCATCATCATAGTATTCAAGAATAGCTACAGGATTCCCGTATTGGGCATAAAGACTAAAAGAGACTGCAATGAGCAGTAATATAATAAATATTTTTTTCATTTCTAACCCCCTAAAATAAACTTATCGAAGTTGACAGTTTTGAAGTTGTATCAAACTGTCCTGTTTCCGGTATATATCGCAGATTGTAACCAAGTGTTATAACAGCCGGTCCTGTTTTATAATTTATATTTAACCCGATAACCGCATTATTCGGATCGATCAGGTCTGCCCAGTTTTCTATATATCGTTTATCGTAACTCGCATCAAAGAAAAACCCTGGAATAAGGTCTTCTGCAACAATAACTACAGCACGAAGATGGGGGTAAGTTTCCACATTACCCACCTGTTTGTTAAAAGCACCGTTAACGGAAGTATTAAAAACGAGCATATCGTTCATGAAACTGAAACCGAGATTTGCGAGCCAGCCTGCATAACCTTTAATATTGGCGGCACCGCTGTAAACCGCATATTTATTCTCACGGAAGAGATCATAGGCAGAATCGAAGTAGAAGGGGAGAAAATTATCTCCCAGAAACAGAGCATTCAAACCATAGTTAACAAAACTGAAGAGCTTTCCGCCGAAACCAAGAAGGGAACCAGAAGAAGCTGTGGTTTTTGTACCTGCAGCAGGCTGGAAAGCAATATCGCCAAAAACAGCAAGAGATAAAGCAGAATTTGAAAGGATTGGCTGTTTGAAGTCAATACCGTATATCGAAACAGGATCAGGGTTGTCTACTGCAGTCAGGATAAAGTCGTTTATCGCATTGGGTTTCCTGTCAAATGCTGCTGTAGTTCCAATCTGAAGATCCTTAATTATAGGGATATCGAGAGAGTTAAGTGGTCTTACATAGAGTCTTGTACCAAAAACATCCATTTGCGCAAGATTACCTGCAAAGGTTTCGATCCCAAGATATGGAAAGTTAAAAAGACTGCCGTCCAGATCCAGGGCAAGCCCTACAATTCTTCGTTCTGGGAGAAAGTGTGAATTTGAGTAACTTCCCATAATAAAGCCGTTTCCAAGGGTACCATCGTCTATTGAACCAATTTTACCGTAGAGGGAATCACCCTTTCGTCCATATCTTACATATCGAAAAATAGGGAGATATATATCCCAGAAAGAACGTTTTGAGTCAGGAATCCAGTCCTGTTCTCTAAAATCAAAATTACCATTTCCATCATCAAATCTGTAATGGAGGGTAAAGTCCAGCCCTATGCCAACTTTTCCAAAGGCAAAGTCCGGATTAAGAGAAAGCATCTGATATGCAACAGCCTGATTATTTTCGTTAATAGTTACAGCCCCAAGCTCCATATCCATTTGAAAATTAAATCCTGAATCAGTTCCCTCTTCACTAAAAACAGGAACAACCAATACTGCTACTATAAGCAGCAGAAATAATTTTTGTAGTAATTTCATAACATCTCCTTGTCTTTATATATTATACATCAGTTAAGAAAAAAAAACAGCAACTCTTCCAAGCTTTTTGCGCTATATCACATATTGTACTTTAAGAGTAGTTCTTCTTTCCTGTAATGCATTCAATATTGGAATTTATAGATTAAAATGAAAGTTTTACAGAAATACCGGTTTCTATACCAATTTTGTAATATTTACTTACAAGCTTATCGTCAGTTATATTTTTCTGATCAAACCCTATTCCTGCAAAAAGTGATATCCTGCCTGCTTCGGAGATAATGAGACTGCTTGTATGATTCCCCTTAAACCCGAAAGCAAGCTCTTTTCCCTCCTCTCTGTCTGCTGCGGAAAATGAGACTTTATCAACATGTTCAAAATAGGGATCATCCTGGTTTTCTCCCCTTAACAATTCCGGTATCTGAATTGTTTTTTTTAACTCAGTTCTCCACCTGTACTCACCATCTATGGTAGTATTCCACTCAAATGGATCCCATTTCCAGTTATTTGCTGCTTCAAGTCTCAGGGAACTCTCTCTGCTGACAATGAAGTTAAGAAAAATAGTATAGCTGAGATTAATAAGAGGATCATTTAAACTTTTCTCCATATAGGAATCAAAATCTCCTCGAATGGAAAAAATATTGGTAATTTCTTCTGTCTGATAAAGATCTGTAATGGGATTGGTACCCAGATTCCCGAACAGATTGAGGGTTGTGGCTCTTGATTCCACATTTAAGCTGACAATGTCAGTAAAGGAATCATACTCCTTTTTAAGATCCCTCGAAATTTTAACATTAATTACAGAAGGAATAAAAATATCTACCGGGTCTGATCCTGCAGTTCTTGATAGAGCAAATGTTAATTCCGGATTATAGCTTGCTTTTGATTGAAGTGCAGAATAGTTTTTAAACTGAGCAGCAAAACCAGGATAGAAAATTTCCCACACAGGGATTGCTGTAAAGTAGTAAACCTGAGTTCCCAGTGCTGTAAGAGAATCTGAGGTATCTGTAAAAAAGTTTAAGTCTGTATAAGCAGGATTGGATATAGCTGCATCTTTTTTATACCCGGGTTTGATAGTTATCCGGTAAGGACTTTCCGGAAAGAGGATGAATCTGCTTCCAACAGAGAATAATTGTTCTGTTGATAATTTTCTCTCGTCTGTTCCCTCTGTTTTACTAATAAAAGTTTCATTAAAATCGAGAAAGAGCTTTTCTCTGTTTAGACCCGGATTTAAATTTATACCTGTAGTTCTGTCGACCGGAAGTTTTCCGGGGATGTATAGGCTGTAGGATTCAGCAATTTTTTCCAGGGATGTTTTGTTTTTATATGGATTTTCAGCGCTTGTCATTTTCAGATCTATCCATGAGTCCAAAAACAGACCCTGAGGCCATTTACTATTTGAGGATATCCCCCATGACCTTATGAGATTATTATTCGTATAAAACGATCCCAGTTTTAATATTAAGGAAGTATTTCCTGAATTTACTTTTAATCCATTCTCTCTGGTGACAGAATTTATCATAGGGATATTTATTTCACTATAACTGTCTTCAAATGTTAATCTGTTACCCAGAATGGGTAAGATAAAAGAAAACCCAGGAGACGCATATAAGATATTATCCCTCCATTGGAGATTTAAAGTTCCGGCTGCAGTCATGGAAAGAATCTTTAAAGCAAAATCTGTGGCTGTAGAGATCTCCGATACCCTGTTATTTGCAAATCCCGTAGCAAACTCTTTTCCCGAAATCTGTGATGAATTTGTAAATTTGAAGTTGCTGATCAGTGGTTTATCCCTGTAGCTGAGGAGCGTACCGGGAAATTTGTAGTCAAAAAATGATCTGCCTGCAGCACTTATTCCTATGACCGGATCTTTCAGATGGATCTCGTCAATGAGTAGCTGCCCCCCTGTGGTGCAGAGAGCCTCCAGGGATATAAGGTTTACGTTTTTCTCATTGGGATCCAGTTTGTTCCATGCTGTTACAGGGAGAGTTGAATTATCTGCAGTTAAGATCCCTGTCCAGTAATCCAGGGTGTACTTTATCCATGAAGGACTTTCAATTGGTTGAAATGTTATGGAAACTCCCCTGTTTCCGGGGCTGGTCAGAGAAAATGTCATACTGGAGGGTGCAGGTGCAGGTGTTTTCAAATAGAAATTTATAGTACTGTATTCCGAAAGATCTACAGCTTCGGTAAACTGTGACGATTCCCAGGTTCCTCCTTTATCCCATGTAAACTCTGCTACATTCTGTACACCTGTTCCTGCTGAAAAAACAGAAGTTTCCGGGTAGGAAGAGATTAACAGCGGTTCAGGAACCGCGGAATAAATCTCGTTAATCTCCCTGGATGTCACAATCTGATCAGGATCCGGAACAGTATCCGGTTTTACTACAAATTCAGAACCAGTCAGGGTAAGAGAACTTATTAAAAGCTTTCCGGAACTGCCTGAACCATTATCCGATATAATTATTTCTAACCCTGTTACAGCTTTAAGTTTACTCCGGTCAGAAGGGGAGAGATTGAGTGTCACAGTCTGCCATGTACTGCCGGGATCGGCAAAGTCTGTACCTGCTGTTTTTGTCAGAACCAGAAGAGTTCCTTCGCCGTCAAGGACACCATTGCCGTCCAGATCTTCGCTGTCCAGTTGTCCGTTTCCTGATTTCCCGTCAGGTGAAAGGCCAACCTTCATAGTGTAAGTGGAATCGTTAAAGTTAAAACCTGAACCGTACTGGGATAATTCTCTGTCAAGAAGTGTGTCATTATCAAGATCCTCAGCAAGTTTCCCTATTCTGACATAGGCGGTAATATTCCCGGAAGAGGAAATATGCTTCCACTGGAAAGAAATTGCCTGAGTTCCCGAAAGGTCGAGTGGATCAGAACCCAGGGTTAAAGGTATTCTGCCACCGGTCCACTCATTTATTGCCAGGTCATAATCCAGAACAACAGCATCTCCCTCGGTTTCAGAACCTGTTCCTGCAATGTAGGGGCCTGTACGTCCTCCATCTTTATAGGAGTAGTTCTGGTCAGCAGGGATTTCCCAGTCATAGTCCTTTAGAACCGACCCCCCGGCAGCATCATAGTTATGATAATCCTTGTAGTATAGAGAACCCCTTGTTCCTGTAGTAACCCCTGTCTCAGGAGGGGCGGCAGGGTAGAGAAAATCAGAGGAAAGAGGTATATCAAATCCCTTCCTGTTCATACCTGCAAGACGGAGGATTCCTGTCGTATTAGGGTTGTAAAGGCTTATTCCAGCGTCCAGCCTGAAAGTCAGTTTTTCTCCTTCATAGGTTAACCCGCCTGTACCAAGAATTGATCCTCCGGATTTGCCGGGTTTATCAATATACTTTGATTCCAGGATATTCCATCTTAGCCCGGCTCCAACTTCCATCTTGAATTTATCTGAAAAATTAAATTTCGATCCGAAACCGAGAAGAAGATCTCCTCCGTTTCCATTTTCAGAAGCAGTTCTGTAATTAATTTTAATCCCTGCATCCCCTGGAACAGGGAACAAAAATTCAAGGTTTCCGGAATCGGAATTGAAACTGTATCTGGTTTCTTTAATACCGTTAACAGTAACGGAAATCGATCCTTCCAGAACATCTTCACCCAGATTATATCTATCTGAAGGGATAAGTTTCTGAAAGAGAAGCTCTTTTTTAGGCGGTGTACCGGTAAGACCTCTGTCGGGTTCATATATTAAACTATCCGGTCCTATGGTGTCGGACAGGGGATATCTGTTTCCTGGATTTCTCAAAGAATCTCCGGAATAGAGTAATCTCAACAGACCTGACTCAGATTCCGGAACAATATTTAAAGGAACTCCGGTGGTGAGATTCTTAGCTGTCAGATCAGCCCTGAAGAGTGACGGATCCGAGGGAAGAGAATAGGGCAGGGAATAGAAGCTTAATATTTCAAATGGAGAAAATACACCAGGTTCATAGAGAAGAAGAGACTGTTCAGAATCTATAGTTAATGACCACGAATCCATATCAATTCCCAGATATTCTTCTGTAGTACCAAACTGGAACTGATCCGTTCCTGTTATATCAAGTGTACCTGTGGTTCCTGCACCGAGTCCGTCTGAGTCCCGGGCCAGAAATCCGATGCCAAGGGAGGAGTTCCCTACAGGAAGACCCCCTTTGGAATAGCTGACAGCAGCACGCACATTAAGGGGGGTTCTGAAAAATACCAGTCCTTCCTCTGCAGATATCACTGCATCCGAACTGTCAGCTTTTCTAAATCCATTATTGTCTTCGATATAGACAACGAGATTATCTACATTACTGTCAGGAAGGACAAAGAACCTGCCTCTGACATAGCTTTCAGGACTGATTCTTGTAGAATCAACCTCATATTTACCAATATAGTTTTTCTCCTGCAGCTCTGCAGGATCAAAGCGAATCATAATCTGGTGTTCCCCTCTGTCTGTTCCAAACAGAGCCATTCCTCCAAAGGAGCCTGAGGAAGCCTCAGGGATATTCAAATATGAGTACTCACCGTAACCTATATCGGTGTTCCCAAATCTGATACTCCTTAGAAACGTATCTTCCTGAGACTCATAGCCGAAGAGAATTGTATTCAGTTTGTAGTTATCTATAAAAGATGCATCAAAGAAATAGCTGTGCATAAGCCAGAGGGAAATTAAAAGATCCGGTGTATTTGTGAACTGCAGACCCGAGGTCATACCCGGAAATGGATCTGATTTAACTGTTTTATCATTGGAATTCCATGAAAATCCGAAACCCCATTTCAATTCCGTCTCCCATGAACCTGTAAGAAAGAGATCAACGTCTTCATCGTTGATTTTGGCCGAAAAAACAGAAACCGGAGCTTCTTCCCCTGGAAGGAGAACTGTCTGAGGAAAAATTACCCGAGGTACAAACATAAATATAATAAAAAACAGTTTAATATAGTTTGTCATTGTGTTATTCTTATCAGTATATACTGTAACACAGGCTGAGAAAAATATATATGAGTCAAGAAGAAGAAAAAGCAAAATTATTTGTAGCACGTCTCCTGTCCAATCCTTCATTGAGGTCTCTAAACCCGCTTCAGAGAGAGGAGCAGATATTAAGTTTTATGGAGATGAATGCTCAGCAGCTTCTCCCTACACTTTCATCAGGAGCCTTTTTCCCGGGAGAATCATGGTTTAAAATACATAGTTTACTGAAAGAAGTTCTGGGTACTTTAATTGACGGGTCTCTTCTTCCGGGAGTTCAGAGACAAATTTACGATAAAATTAATTTTTCCTTTCTATCTGTTTTTGGATCCCAAAAAGGGTTTCAGGATAAAACAAAGGATGGAATATTTACCTTTGTCAAACATCTTTTATCTGTTCCCGAGGGAAGAAAGGCTTTTTCAGGGAGTTACAATGCCATTGGAAGACAGATAGTCGACAAATATATTGAAGCTGTATTTAATGATCATTCCTATGTCCATTTTGAACTTATAAAGGTACAGAGACTTAAAATGAGTAAGGAAGAGATTCAGAATTTCTTAAAAGTTTCTCTTCTTCTGAGGCCGGTTATTTATACCTTCGGCACCAATATGCATAAGGATAATTCGAGTGGTATTATTACAACTTCTTTTGCCGAGAAAGTTGAGGAATCTCTTCGGAAAGAGATTCCCTCTCTGCCTGAAGCACTGATAAAGAGTGCTGTCGGAAGTAATGTATCCTTTAACGATCATAAGTATCTTCAGGCGACCTCAAGGCTGACATCCATTATGAGTTCTCTGGCTCAATCCATAAAATCGGATATTACAGTTGACCGTGGAGCATCGACTCCTGAAAAAAGCTGGTTTAGTATTGCAAGACGTAATTATAAATATTTTGGCTGGGACATTAAAATGCTGGATGAACTTTACAGATTTTCCGCTGAGAATAATTGGTAGGTGATTTAATATGCAGAGTAAAATAAAAAACTGGGCAGAATCGATAGTAATAGTTGCAATCTTTCTTGTTCTTATTCAAACTTTCCTTGAAGATTTTGCAGTTTTAACAGGATGGAGCTGGAATACACGAAGAATACTTATATTTACGAGTCTTGGTTTTGATCTATTTTTTTCAATAGAGTTTCTGACCAGATTTTTTTCAGGAATGATGAAAAAAGAAGCCGGGCGTTACTTTATGGAAGGAAAAGGATGGATAGATTTTCTTGCTTCCATTCCTCTCCTCCTCTTAAACAGCGGACCTGCTTTTTTTGCACTGATTACAGGAAGTGGTTTCTTCTTTGGTATGGGCGGGCTTCTTAATATTCTTAAGATAATTAAGGCTATTCGGATTGCACGTATCCTTAGACTGCTCCGCATACTAAAAATATTCAGACAGATTAAACATACCGGAAGCAGAATGGCTCAAAGACATGTTGCAAAAATTACCACTTTAAGTATTACCACCTTTGTTTTTACTCTACTTGTTTTTTCTATTTTTACCGGGTTTGTTTCTTTACCTACTTCGGAAAGCAAGGTTATGAAAAATGAAAAAGCAGGAATAAGCAATTTTGTTACAAATATAAGTCAGGAAAGACCTTCTGTTGCAGCCCGGAATTTTGCAGATTATGATTCCGACCTGCTTGTTGTCAAACAAAAAGGGGAGACTTTATATACCAGATACGATAATCCGTTTTACTCTACGGTTTTCGGTCCTGGTGACTATCAGTACTATAAAACTGCAGATTATGAGTTTTTCTTTGATACCAGGGAACTTTCACAAATACAGGCTTTAAATAATATATTGTTTTTTGTCATTGTAGTTATGAGTGTTCTTGTCTTCTTAATATATTACAGTCCTCACTTTGCCCTTACGGTAACAGATCCAATACATGTTATGCGGAGAGGATTTATGGAGAATGACTATAATCTTGAGGTTAAAATACCGGAATTGTTCCGGGAGGATGATATATATCAGCTGGGGAAGGCCTATAATGAAAAATATCTTCCAATGAAAGTCAGACAGGAAGAAATTTCAGAGGGACAGACCAGTCTGACTATGGATGATTTTGAAGATCTGTTTAAATAAAAACAGATTAACCTCTCTAAATCTGTTCCTGGGATCTCTTGAAAAGATAGAGACCATCCATTTTTATTGTGGTTCCAATAGATGATGTTGTTACAATATTTTTTTCACTTTTAAGTTTTATTTCGAAAAAGTGACTTACAGGATCGTATCTTTTATCATCAATTCGCAGTTCAAAATGAAACACTCTTTCTTCATCTACTTCGTCCGCTGCTATTGGTGCCGGTCTGAAGGAGTAGCTTCCTCTGATACTCTTTACTATAGTAAACGGGTTCTGCCAGGTATTATCGATCATCTGGGCAGGTGAATCCTCAAAATAAAGACTTATAATTGCATTTTCCACAGGAACAAAATTATCACCTAAAAGTACAGTTCCAATAATAGAAGGGAAATTGAACAGATATCTTGTAGAGATATTTCTTGTAGTTTCCTTCTTGTTATAGTAGGGGCGCTTGTTTTCACTGATTTTTTTAATTCCGGCGTTGATAAGTGTCATCAGATCAACTTTTTTCTGAATTAGATCATGATAGTTGTCCTCGAAATGGAGAAGACCCCTGCCGGAAATAATATATTCAGGTTTAATTCTGTTTAGGACATAACAGGCAACATCGAGTCTGCACTGAAGGCAGTCTGCCATTTCGAAACCCTCTTTCCTCTTATCTTCAAATATTTCATTTACAGTATCAACAACTATGCTCTCCATAATGTTATGAACATTCATAGTTTAACCTCCATTTATCTATTTCAGGATTATAGCAAAAATAATCTCAATTATCTAATCCTTTTTACAAAAAAAATCACTATATTATTAACGCTGTTTAAGTCTGAGTGAGAGAGGCAGAGAGAAGCTTTTCGGTCATCAAGTCTCCAGACATCTTTAAAAAATGGGAATTGTACTGTATATTAAGGGTTAAAAAGGTATATACTGGCTTTAGAAACGGTATTTTTTCACATATTGTATATTAAAGGAAAGTTGTCCTGACATGAAATTGGGTATTAAAAAGACAGAGAAAATATTTTTACTTCTTTTTCTAATCTTTGTATTGGGAGTTTCCTGTCAGAATAAAAAAAATATTCCGGAGAAACCGGAACAGTCAATAAATCACAATCCTTCTCAGGAAGATAAAAATCAGCTGGTATTTGGATCAGCCAGACCAAAGGAAGCTCCTGTTTCAGATCTGACTTCCAGGGGCTTTACCGAAACAGACAGAGGAGATATTAAAGGGCAGCTTTTGCCCCTTGTTTCCATAGTACAGATACCCGAGGATATGGTGATTGGTCCACTTCAGAATATAAGGTTGGCAGATACAGGGGATGTCTCTTTTTTATCTGCTGTGACTTCATTTTTCAAGGAAGCCGAAAAGGGAATTATCAGCGATGATGTGCTTCATCCTGAATGGAAGGATTCCATTCGCAGAGTATTGGGGACAGAACTTGTTAAATCTGAATATTCCCTTAGAATAGGTAAAATCGTAAGTGAAGAAGGTCTTAAAAGAGCTAATATTCGTATTATAAGTAATATTGGAAGAATCAGCGGTGAGGTAATGGCAGACTACTATGAAGGTAGATGGCTTCTCAGCAGTATCTCTGTTGACTTTGCACAGCTGCATACCCTGTATGTAAGAGAGAATATCGAATTTTCTCCATTAGGTTATTCGAATATACTATTGAATTATTAGAAAGGGTGGGTTATGGGAACTGAAATGGGACGTATTGAACAGGAATTTATTCTTAATAATATTATAGAAAAAAAACTTCCGGTAAAACTCCACATAAGGAAAAATGAGATAGAAGGTATTTTTCTTTCTATGGATAATAATCTTTTGTTTTCGAGCAGTAATTCTCTAATAGGCGAAATAGAAAAAGGGGAGTATGTTAATTTTTTCTTTGCTTTTTTTAGTCATACCATGACTTTTAAAACGATAGTTTTGTCGGAGGGTAATCCTCTTAAACTCAAAGTTCCTGATCATATCTATAAAAATCTTAAAAGAAAGTTTGTCCGGGTTCCTACGGGATCAGATATTGAACTATCTTTTACCCTCGAAAATGCCAGGATAGTTCTCGATTTTCCTAAAACTCAGGAATATGAATCCCTGGATTCAGAAATTTTTTCCGATGATTTTAATCTGGTGGATCTTAAGGACTTGTTTTCACAGTTTAAGACCAAATCCAGTCAGTTTGCTTCCGGTTCTGAGATAATTATGCTTCGATCCAGGGAACCTGGAACATTTGAA
Source organism: Spirochaetota bacterium (assembly GCA_024280415.1). Taxonomy (GTDB): domain Bacteria; phylum Spirochaetota; class Spirochaetia; order B11-G9; family B11-G9; genus JAJRQE01. Next base: position 31,344 of record JAJRQE010000100.1, read on the forward strand.
GAACGAATTATTGCAGAAACAGGAAAGAGTTTGTTCATCCCGGAAACCACAGCTCCTTTTCCGAATAACGAAAAGGTTGACAGCGAGTACGTAATAACTGAGGAGATGTTTCTGGATAAACATGGTGATGAGATAGTTATCCATGGAAAAAATCTGAGAGAAATGGAAATTCTTTTAAAGGAAAAATACAGAAGCGGGATATACGCAGAGTTGTTTACACCTGTTATTTATCATGAGTATGCCATTGGGTATCTTCATCTGGTGAATGATGAGAAAAGGAAAAGACCTTTTACCAGTCAGACTCTGAACTTTGCAAGGGAATTTTCCAGAATCCTTGCATTCTCTCTGGAGAAACAGGGGTATTTTACCGGGGGTAAGCTGGCTGAAAGTCAGTACAATCCTGAAATAATTGATATAAGTGCTTCCGGACTCATGTTCACCCATCCTGAAAAGAAATTATCCGAGATTCTTGGGATGTATGGTGACCTTAAACTCTCTCTTAAGATTGGTCCGAGAAAAATGGAGATGTTATCCCGGGTAATGAGGAAGTATAAATCAAAGGATATCTATTTTTACGGCTTGCAGTTTCTTGAAATAGAACCTGAGGATTTCAGATTCCTTTTTGATTATGTTTACGGAAGACCATTTTCGGATGACGATGATAGGTTTTGGGAAGGCGGTGCTGAACCTCCTGAACTAAATTTTTAATAATGCTGTCAAATTGTACTTTTTCGGGTTAGGATATTGTGTATGATTTATATTTTAATTGAGCTCAACGGGTTCAGGCAGTTAAAAAAAATAGACAGTAGTTTCACAAAAACTCTTGAAGATACAATGAATAACACTTTTTCCGGTGAAAGCTGTAGTTTTATTAATCAAAAACACAGTGTTTTTTCATTTTTATTTTCCGGGGAGGATAAATATGTTTCCTCATTGTTTTACAGTATAGTGGAGTTTTTTAATTATCTAAAATCAAAGCGTAATCTTCTGACAGGTTTTAATATATTATTAAGTGATGCTTCATCATCTTCATCTGCGGATATCCTGACTGACCTTACTGGAAAGCTTTTTTCAATAAATGAAGATGAATCCCTGTTTATAAGCAGAGGGCTTCTGTCTGTTCTTAATACTTCTGCAGAATTTTTAGAAGTCGGGAATTTTTTAAAACTGGTTACATTTTATGAATATGAGCAGGAGCAGGGGGAAGATCTTATCAGTTTTCTCTCAGGATCCAAAGGTATAACAAAGTATATTGATATTTTGGAACCCTATATAAATGGGAGCCGCCGGGGATTGGTCTATTTTTACGGTAGAAAATCCTATGGCCTGTCCTGGCTAAGTTTTTCCATAGCCGGACTTCTTCAGGGAAAGACCATGAATGCTCCATGGCTCTATATTAAATATAATAATAGTCTGATTTCCAGCATAAATTCACTTATAAACTGTATGGACAGGGATTTTATTAAAAATTTAGATACTTATTTGACCGGAGTTGAGCGTTCTCTCTGGAGAGAAAAGTTTCCTCTTATTAAAGATAGCTACACTATTATTTTCGATGAGGATGCACTGGTTCTGTTCAGACTCTACCTAAAAGCTTATTCACTCAGAATGGATGAACTTTATTTACCCTCTCTTGTTTTTATCATTGATTCTCACAGCTTTGATGAGACTACCTCCTCTTATCTTGCATCGATCCTGGAAGATCTATATGTAGAATTGAATCTTATTCCTGTGCTGTTTTCTGAAGAGGAGGATTTACCTGCAGTCTATAACATGTTAAAGGGGAAAAAATACCAGGCCGATGAATGGGTTCTTGAGGCTGAAGATAAAAAAGAAAATGATGGCAGTGTATTGAGCTGTTACAGCTCTCCAGTGGCTTTTTATCATGCCGCCAGAACTTATAAAGTCAGTAATGAGATAATTTCTGAGAATGATATACCTAAGAGGATCAGAGGGGAGATGGGTTATTCGGTAAAACGATTTCTTCTCCTCTATTCATTATTCCACGATCTTTGCGATAAAGAGATATTTTTTTCCCTTCTGGAGACGGAACAGTCGGAGCATCTTAAGAACGAGCAGATATACAAAGATTTAATTTCGGATGGAGTTATTTATCCAGGTAATATGGGAATTTCTTATTTA
>JAJRQE010000101.1 GCA_024280415.1 Spirochaetota bacterium
GGAGAATCTGTAAGGAGGAAAATGTATGGAATAGATTGACTCATTACGGACACTTATGCATTATGATTTTGAGGATTTTTTTTACCTATTTTACTGTCCGGATAAAACCGGAATGGGTGTCCTTTTTCACCGGAATATGCAGTATTGATTCAAACTCATGGCAGGTAAGCCAACCTTTATCAAAAGTAATACAGATAAATTCTTTCATATATTATCCTCAATTACACTATTTAACAAACACCTTCAACAGTACATCCCTGGAATCAAAATAAAATTGATATCAAAAGCTATAGCTCCTTTTCCACCGCAATTTAGCTGTATTTACAGGGTTAAGAACCTATTCAATAAATCAAACGTGATTATCTTACCATCAATCCAAACGTCTATCCACTTTTAAGTTTTATTCCAACAGTGCAGCTTTCTGCATAAGCATCTGATTATTCTGGTATAAAGGAACATCTGTATTGCCAAGTACAGTCGGGGGAATGTTTGAAAGTTCCTGTAAATTATCCATTGGAACAATTACACTTTTTGCGCCATTTTCAGATAGCATGCCTACTTTATCGGCAAAGTTTATAACTCGTTCAATAGCACCACCAACTGATATGTTCCCAAGTACAGCAAGACCTGATTTTAGATTCTTCTTATATAGAGCAGACACAATGGCAATATAAACAGCGGAGCCAATCCCGGACGAGATGGAGGCTCCAATAAGTTTTGTCACCTGAATTGTGATATCATAATTCTTAAGGCTGTGTTTAGCACTAAGTATTGTCTTCTCATTAGCTTTCAAATACTGATAGGTATTCTTTATATTTTCTTTAACAGCCGTATTATTTACACCAGTAATATTTAACTTCCCGGAACCCTCTACCGCCACAGTTTCAATCCTCACCAGAGCAAGATTCTCTCCATCGCTGGTGCTTGTGTAACAGATTCCAGGAGGTAAAGGAGTACTTTCTATTAGATGAGATCCTTTTTCTTCAGGCAGACCTACGAAGATTTCTTCCTGGTTCTCTTTGTCTATGTATGAGAAATTTGTATCCCAGAATTCCATTCCACCAATGCGTTTTAATTGTTCTTTTACTCTGCGTCTCATCTCCAATGCAAACTCAAGATATTCCTTGATATCTTCCTTAGTGAACCTTCCATCTGGATGAAGCAGTTTTATCAACCCGGATACAATTTTCTTTACAGGTTTGGTGTCCCGCTGTTTCAGGTGGGGTCCAAGCGAATAGTATTGTTCTAAAGCATCAGTATAGGTTACACGTCGTAACGATTTTAACACTTCTGAGAAATAATCTGTACTGAATCCGAAACTTGATGTGAAATGTTTAGGTGCAAACTTTATCATTTCCCAACCAGGCAGATAGAAATGTATTCGGTCAAGGAAGGCTGTATCACTGTTGACCTCATCAGAAAGAGGACTAAATAAATGGGAAGTTTGTAAAACTGTTTCCACAGGTTGATTTATATTTCCGTTGAAAATTATTGATGCTACACCAGTTATTTCGCCACCTGCACCGGCACGGGAGAATGAACCTGACTCCATATAATCTTTCATCAAGGGGATAGCATCCCGATCCTTAAATATTCTATCAGTTGCCTCATCAAAACAAATTGCATCCCACTGTCCTACAGCTCCTACTTTATTCGTACTCCCATGGACAAAAAGCTTTGCTACAGTACCTTGTCCCCCTGAGATTAGTACTGCATACGGTGTCAATTCTTTGAAAACGAAAGATTTTCCTGTAGATCTTGGTCCTATCTCGACAAAGTTAAAGTTTGCCTCAACCATCGGAATAAGTCTGGAGAGTAGAAGCATCTTGACGCGATCAGTCACACCTTCAGCGCTCGGTTCATAACCACAACTTCGAAGTAATATATCCAACCATTCTTTCTTAGTAAACTCTTTCCGCTTATTGATTATTTTACTGTTATCAAAGCTCGAGAGCTGGATTGGCTTTATTTCAGTAATAACAAAAGGGAAAATCGTCTGACCTATCTTGATTTCAGGGTCATACTCAACATCAATAATAGCCCATATGCCGCCCATTAGCATCTTCTCATGCTGTTTTACTAAATGATCGCTAATATTCCCGTTCTTAATATTACTGTTAAGAAGTCGTGCCCAGTAAATATCTTTTTTTGAATCCAGCTCAACTGATATTTTATCAATTATCTTGTACCGGCCTTTTTCCCTGATCTTGGAATGGATAAGATTACTCTCTTCTGGATTAACATAATGCTCACTAAGAACCTTCTTAACATTCTCCATCCCAACACGAATTTTTTCTTCATCATCGGTAGAACATGAGTTGGCTATTAGATACTCAAGTACAAATACAGGGACGTTGGCTCCCACTTTAACAGAGCGAACAAGGTCTTTTTTAACTACAAAGCCTCGGAAATGTTCCAGAAGTTTTTCATCCAATTCGTTCAATACTGCCATTTTCAGTTCCTTATCTTTTAAAGGAGACCACCAAGATCTCTATCTTTGTTTTGCTTAATAGTAGCATAATCTAACTGCTGTTTTGTAGTCACATCTAAAAGTTGAACTTCAATTACGGGGTGACCATCAAATGTATATTCTTTTGTTATTAGCTCACTACGTTGAATGGTGAAAACATCACTCGTGTTAAACTGTACTTTATTGGCAAAGAAGACCATATACACCTTCCTATCCATTGAGAACAAATCTCCTGAGCTTTTATCAGCCTGTATCTTGATTTGAAACAGCTCACCAGTTACATCTTTCAAGTCAGCCTTGTTTTCAATGGAGACAGACAATGATTCTGCAAAACTATCAGAACGTTCCCAACAAAAATATGGCGTTACCAGCTCTTGTGGTGAAATACCACCATGGGAAAAACCATATACTCCTGGTGTCTTAAATGGGTTGATATTCCTTGCAAAATAGAGATGGTTAAACTGTTTATAACTCTTTTCAATTTCAATAAGATTGGAAGTTAGATCTGGTTGCTTATTCTCCGTTCTGATATACCGCTCAGCTTTGTAAGAATCTCCCTTCGGGGTGATCGAAATTTTATCCGATTCTGCTAAAAGACCAGTCAACACAAAACCATGGTCGGAGATCAGATATACTTTTGCGTAGCCACTAGCTAAAAGTAGTGAGATCTTTTCAGCAAAGAAATCTATAGTTTCAGGGAAATATTTAAGCGCCTTCTGCTGAAGTTTCTCCCCCATATCATCAATATCTTTGTAGGTGCAGATTAAAAACTGCTCAGACCGGGCTTCTTCGTTTACCTCATCAAGACGAATAAAATTAATGGCTAGTTCTGGGTTTTTGGCAGCAAGATATTTTTCGCGTTTGCTATGGACAGCCTCAGTCATACCATTATCCATATAGATGCGACTCATATTATTTTCTGTCTCGGAAGGAATATCTGCAATAATTACATCCCGTTTGACTTTAGCTATACCTTTAATCTTTGCAGCTACCTGTTCAGCAATTTCATATGCTACTCCATCACCTACAATGACGGCAGCCTTTAAACTGTTTTCATTTATGATTCTCTGTAGAGTCCCAGTCTGGGTCTCTTTGTAACCGCTCCAAAGTTTGATCCATTTATCCATAAAAACCATTACATATTCTTTGTAAAGCTCTTGAAACGGTTCCAGAAGTCCCCTTTTATTTAGAAATTCTGCATAGAGGTTACGTATTGCTGAATCCAGTTTATAGAAATGCTTTTTATAATAATCTATACACTCATTATACGAACTAAGAAATGAAATATCCTTAGGATCAAATTCCAGCAGAACAATAACATCAGTCCAGAATTTAATGCTAAGTGCATGAGCCTGTTTGCTTTGATTGCGTTGATGTAATCTAGGCAGTGTACCA
>JAJRQE010000001.1 GCA_024280415.1 Spirochaetota bacterium
CAGAGCTGCTGCGGCTCTGGTTGAAGATGGTGATACTCTGTTTATTAACAGTGGTTCCACCACCTATCAGGTTATCAAATTTCTGGAAGGTAAAAAAGATATACATATTATAACCAATAATGTAGCTGCTGTTGCAGATTTCGGAGGAAGACCCGGGGTAAATCTTATACTGACAGGAGGAGTTTATCGTCACCAGTCCAACTGTCTAATAGGTGAATTTGCTATAGACAGTATAAATAGAGTAATTGCCTCCAAAATAATAATGGGTGTGGATGGAATGAGTTTTGATACTGGTCTTACTTCACCTGTATATCAGGAAGCAGGAATAACAAGAGCTATGATGGACAGAACCCAGGGGCAGGTAATTTGTGTGGCGGATTCCTCTAAGATCGGCAGAATTACAAATTTTATTACGGCTCCACTGGCAGATGTTGATACTCTGGTAACTGACTGGAATTTTGATGAGGAATTGAGACAAAGAATTGAAGAGATGAAGATTGATATAATTAAAGCGGAAGAGGATCTGTAAATTGAAAATTTCCGATATAAGTTCGATTCCGGAAGATTTTTGCAGGAGCCTGCAATATCTGTTTACCGATATTGATGACACTATAACGACAGAAGGTGCTATGCCATCGGATACTCTGGCTACTATCTGGAAGCTTTTTAGATCTGGTATAAAAGTTGTTCTTGTTACAGGAAGACCGGCAGGTTGGTGTGATTATTTTGCAAGGATGTGGCCGGTTTCGGGTGTCATAGGTGAAAACGGTGCATTTTACTTTAAATATGACAGAAGTAAAAAGAAAATGGTCAGGGTATATCTTCAGACTGAGAATGAGAGAACTTCCGGTAGGGATGGGCTTGATCGAATACGAATCAGAGTTCTTTCTGAAGTTCCAGGGTGTGCTGTTTCTGCTGACCAGCCATTTAGGATTGCTGACCTTGCCATAGATTTCTGTGAAGATGTTCCTCCTCTGGAAGAAGAATCTATTAATAAAATATGCAGGATAATAGAGGAAGAGGGAGCTGTATACAAAATTTCCAGCATCCATATTAACTGCTGGTTTGGGGATTATGACAAGCTTAGCTGTTTTAATAAATTTCTGGCTGATGCTGAAGGAACTTCCCTGAAAGAGATGGAGGGAAAGATCCTCTATATTGGTGATTCTCCAAATGATGAACCAATGTTCAGGGATCTGAAGTACAGTGCTGCAGTTAATAATATTCTGAAATTTTCTGACAGGATGGAATATTTTCCTCTGTTTAAATCTTCAAAAGACTCCGGTGAGGGATTTAAGGAAATTGCTGATATCCTACTTTTAAAGCGAGAATATTAAACCGGGTGGGTGAACTCCAGTTTGGGGAACCCTGCTTGGTTCTAATATAAAAAACAAAGAGGAGAAAGAGTATGAAAAAATTACTACTGGTTTTAATGGTTCTTCTGCTTGCAGCAGGTTTTGGGTTTGCTGCAGGACAGAAAGAGGCCGACACTTCAGAACCTGATTGCACAAGCAGAGGTTTGCTGGATGTGGGGTATTGTGATGAAGATGGAGATCTTGTTGCAGATGCGCCTACAAATCCTGCAAATATCAAGGATCCTGATGTCCTGTTTTTTACCTATACACCACTTGAGGATCCGGCTGTTTATGTTGATATGTTCCAGCCCTTCCTTGATCATATTGCAAAGGTAACAGGAAAAGAAGTTCGTTATTATACAACTCAGTCCTATGCTGCCGAAATCGAAGCTATGAGATCGGGCAGACTTCATATTGCCGGAATCTCAACCGGACCTACCTGTTTTGCTGTTAATCTTGCGGGATATATCCCCTTTTCCATTATGGGTACAACCGACGGTAACTATGGTTACAGACTTCAGGTGATTGTACCTATGGATAGTGACATACAGACAGTTGCTGATCTCAAGGGAAAAACTGTAGCACATACTGAGGAATCTTCGAACTCCGGCAACCAGGCTCCGAGAGCATTACTTCCCGAAGAAGGTATAATTCCAGGTGAGGATTATAAGATTGTTTTCTCCGGCGGACACGATTCAAGTATTCTTGGTGTTTATAATGGAGATTATGAAGCAGCAACTATTGCTTCTTCCGTTCTGGACAGAATGGTGGATCGTGATGTTGTAAGTATGGATAAGATCCGCATTGTTTATAACAGTGCCTATTTCCCAACGACTTCATTCGGATATGCTAATAATCTTTCAGCTGAACTTAAGGCTAAAATAGAAAAAGCCTTTTTTACTTATCCCTTCGCAGGAACAGCTCTTGGAAAAGAGTTTTCAAAAGTTGACGGGTTTATACCTGTAGACTATAAAACATTCTGGGCTCCAATCAGAACTATTCAGGAATTTAACAACACAAAATATACTTTTGATAATCTGTAGGGATATAGGGAGAAATAAATAAATATGCTAAGCGTTAAGAACCTGGACAAAACTTATCCTACCGGACAGCATGCCCTGAAAGGGTGTTCACTGGATATAAAAAAAGCACAGATAGTATCTATTTTTGGATCCTCCGGGGCCGGAAAAAGTACTTTTATCCGTTGTATAAACAGATTAGTTGAACCCTCAGGGGGAGAAGTTTATCTTGACGATATGGAAATAACCGGTCTAAAGGGTAAGGACCTTCATAAAGCCAGACGGCAGATGGGAATGATATTTCAGGAGTACAATCTTATTGAACGGCTTACTGTTATGGAAAATGTTCTCTCCGGTCGTCTCGGATATGTAGGTTTTTTTAAAGCCATGTTCCGACGCTTTCCCCAGGAATCTGTGGATGAAGCCTTCAGCCTGCTCGAAAGAGTAGGTCTGGAAGGTTATCATAATCAGCGTGCTGATGCCCTTTCCGGAGGGCAGAGGCAGCGGGTTGGAATTGTCAGAGCCTTGATTCAGCACCCGAAAATACTTCTTGTAGATGAACCGACAAGTGGTCTGGATCCTAAGACTGCCATGATTATTATGCAGCTTATTGGCGATCTCGCCAAGGAGAAGGGGATACCTGCAATAATTAATATTCATGATGTAAAACTCGGACAGGAATATGCTGATAGAATAATCGGTATGACAGATGGTGAAATTGTATTTGACGGAGCCCCTTCAGAAGTTACAGCAGAGACCTTAACCATGATCTATGGTGAGGAAGACTGGTCAAAGACTATTAGAAAAATTGAAGATGAGGAGGAGTAAAGTGAGTAGCTCTTCTGCTTCATCAGTATGGAAAAGGGATCATTTTATAAAAAATCCCTTTTTGCGCTGGTTTCTTATTATTATGGGTGCAGCCTATCTGATTTATGCACTAAATGATATGGATCTGAACTTTGCCAGGATGAAAACAGGCTGGCCAAGGGCTGTAGATTTTTTTCAGAGAATGTTTCCTCCTGATTATACAAGATGGACTATGATATATAAAGGAGTTTTTGAGTCTCTTCAGATGGCGATAATTGCTACGACAATCAGTATAATTCTTGCAATCCCTCTTGCATTGGGGGCTTCGGCAAATATTTCAAACAAATTTATTTATGTAATTGCAAGAGCTTTTATTGTTGTGGCACGATCCTTTCCTCCTATACTGGTTGCAATAATTCTTGTGAAAGCTTTTGGTTTCGGACCTTTCCCTGGGATTCTTACTCTGGCGTTTACAGCTCTGGGTTTTATGGGAAAACTTTTGGCCGAAGCCATAGAAAATATCGACAAGGGGCAGGTGGAAGCTGTAAGAGCGACTGGTGCAAACTGGTTTAAAGTTCAGCTCTATGGGGTTGCTCCTCAGGTTTTGCCCAGATATGTGGGGCTGAGTATTTATCTGCTTGATATAAATCTCAGAGCTTCAACTATAATAGGTATAGTCGGAGCCGGTGGTATAGGCGGGGCTCTTTTCAACGCCTTTCATCGATATGAATATGATACTGCTCTGGCAATACTAATCGCAATTATTGCGATTGTACTTTTAATGGAGTTTATCAGCAGTAAAGTGAGGAACAGATTACAATGACAGAAATAACTGCAACGATGTGGAAACGTTTTTCCCGTAAACAGTCTCTTGAAAGATTTGGAATAGAGTTTGTTCTTTTGATGCTGTTTCTCTGGGCGACAAGAAGTATAGATATTTATTGGCCCTTTGTGGCAGATGCTCCTTCCCAGGCTGCTGATTTGTTAAACAGAATGACCCCTCCTAATTTTACTTTCCTAAAAGATATTGTCCCCTCAATGATCGAAACAATTAATATCGCAACTCTAAGTACAATTTTTGCTGTTATTTTATCTTTTCCGCTTGCAGTATTAAATGCAAGGAATACAACTCCACACTATATTGTTCAGATGGCTGCAAGGTTCATTATCGTAACCAGCCGTTCTGTTAATGAACTTGTATGGGGTCTCATTTTTGTAGTCTTTTTTGGACCTGGAGTTGTTGCAGGTGTTGCTGCTCTTACAATGAGGTCTCTGGGTTTCATGGCAAAACTTGTTTCTGAGGCAATTGAAGAGATTGATCATGGGCAGGTAGAGGCAATCAGAGCTACGGGTGCAAATGGTGCCAAGGTTTTTACCTATGGAGTACTTCCCCAGATATTACCAATTATAATTGGAACATCTATTTTTAGATGGGATATCAACATCCGGCAATCCTCTGTAATTGGTCTTGTCGGAGCAGGGGGAATTGGCATATTACTTACCAGTTCCATGAATTTATTCAGATGGCAGAATGTGAGTATGATTCTTATATCAATCTTTTTTGTTGTACTTGCTGGAGAATATGTTTCTGCGATAGTTCGAAAGAAACTGATATAAAGGGTAGATACAGAATTGTGGTATTTCTAAAAATACCAGGGTCTTTGTAATAGTTATTTCGTTGTTATGCAATGGGATAACTATACGCCCCAGTAAGCACTCGACATAACGCTCCCCGATTATCCGATTGCAGGTGAGCGTAACTGTCTTCGATTTTAAATAAATTAGACGAATCAACTTGCAGACCACAAAGATTAGCAATTCGGATATTTGGGTTGTTAGGGAGTTGACTTTTCCGAATAACCGTAATTTTCTCTATAATCCAACTTGTAAATATACTCCAGCCCATCCTCCTCATCAAAACAGTACTAACTATATGCCTGACAGGCAAAGCAGAAATCTCACAAAAATCAAATATTCCTGTATAAGCTGACTGTAGGATGGGCACAGGTAAAAGCCTTTACAAAAAACGTGAGACTCTCAACGTTTTAACAGACGAAAATAATCATTCCCCAGGTTGCATGGTCGAGCAGGTGCCGGAAGTACCGACCAGACCCAGGATGCATGGTCGAGCAGGTGCCGAAGGTACCGACCAGACCCAGGATGCATGGTCGAGCAGGTGCCGGAAGTACCGACCAGACCCAGGAGTGCGCCCAGTATGGGTAATACCTAACAGGTGAAAGTCCTGTTATCACCTTGAAAGGAGGGAAGATATAGACGAAGGCAAGGGTGTCCGAAGAAAGTCTACAGCCCGCTTAAGAAGCTAAGCATAAAAGGTAGTTGTAGAAACAATGAGGAATCTGAAGAAAGCTGTAGTCGAAGCTATCGCCTGAATGAAAGTGAACCTTTGAAAGGCAGATGCAGTGGATAAGGTACCTCCGGTATTCGCGGAACGTTGTCAGCAATTCCTCCGCATGCGGGAATTAACAAGTACTACGAAATCTGTTTCCTGCTTCAATATTACTTGATTTATTGGTCCGTCCCTGTTTTTTGCAAAATAACTTGACAGCGAATTGAAAAGGCTGTATTTTAACAAAGTACTTTGAAAAACAAAGTAAAACTTGTAAAAAGGATCGTGACAAATGGATATTGAAAAAGCTATTGGAGATCTTGAATTAATTAATAATGTAATGGCCAGCTGTGCCCGGAAACAGGAGGATTACGGAGTCTATTTTAAGATCTGGGGTCTATTGATACCGGTAGCATCTGTACTGAATTATCTTCTGGTTTATGCCGGGAAGAGTTCTCTGGTCTGGTTTTCCTGGGCTGCCGCCATGATTTTTGGCATTCTTCTCAGTATTTCTATATCCCGGAAGAGAAAGGAGGGTAATGCTGACAGTACGGGGGCAAAACTCCTTACTGCACTATGGGGCAGCAGCTGGATCTCTATTGCAGTGCTCATGTCTGTCGGAATGATTTCCCGGGTTCTTACTCTTAATGGTGTGATGTTTACCATACCCCTAATAATGGCAGGTTCCTTTTTTATTTCCGGAGTACTGGGGGGAAGCAGCATGCTGAAGGTTGTTGCAGCAGGGTGGTGGGTTTCAGGGGTGATAAACGCCTTTCTTCCTCCTTTCTGGGCGCCGGTTTTTCTTGCCGGAAGCACTTTTTTTCTCAGTTTTATACCCGGTTTACTGCTTGATCGGAGATATCGTATTAAAAAGATGCTCAAAACGAACGAGTCATGAATGATTATGACTATAAAAAACTGGATTCGATTTTCCATTCAAGAATACGGCTCGCAGCTGCATCGCTGCTGTATCATGACGGGAGTGCTGATTTTAACTGGTTAAAGATTCAGACAGGAGCGAGTGACGGGAATCTTACGACACATCTCCGAAAAATGGAGGAAGTTCAGTATATAAAAATAAAAAAATCTTTTTCAGAGAGAAAGCCTCATACTGTTTACAGTTTAACGGAGGATGGCCGGAAGGCTTTTGAAAAATATGTAAAAATGCTGGATTCGTTTATTCGATCCACTATATAAATACGGGGAGGAACTGATGAAAAAAATCATGTTAGCTATTGGAATAATTTTTATTATTACAACGGGTGTTTTCGCAGAAAAATCAATCTCTTTAGGGTATGAAATTGGAGAAATTGGTAATGATTTCATTATGGGAGGAAGAATTACTTCGCCATTCGTGTTTGGAGGATCTGCTGCAGCCCGGATTTCAGGAGATGCTGTATGGAACAAAACAGACGGGTCTTCATACGGATTCTTCAGAGCTGGTTTAATTGGAAGCAGCGGACTGATAAATAAGGTTATCAGGTTGTATGGTGAAGGAGGTATGAGCTTACTGTGGAATGCCGACGGAGCAGATCGTCTCGTTTTCGGGGGATACGGCTTGTTCGGTTTTGAGTTCTTTACAGGGGTAAACAGCCCTCTATCATATTTTATTGAAATGGGAACCCTGGGCGGTTCTGTCTCAAGGTTGACGGGATTCAACACACGAACCGGTCTTTCTGTATACTTCTAGAAGGGCAGTGGAAAGAACAGGTTTGTAACAAAGGGAAGACCATTCCATTACGGGAAATCTTCTACCATTTTTGGTGGAAGTTCCTGTTTTATGGTTTGCTTTTATAGCTATGTCGCATGTGGTGAAGCAGATCCAGAAAAGCTCTGACTTTTAGAG
>JAJRQE010000102.1 GCA_024280415.1 Spirochaetota bacterium
ATAGCCGGAACAAACCTGACACTTAACGGAGCAGTTAGTCTTGATAATACATTTGATACAACACCTATGACAGGTACAGTAACAATATCAGGTGTGAGTTCAGTAACAACTACAAACGATGACATAGTATTTAATACAGCAGTAGTTCTAGCCTCAAATTTGAGCCTTGATACCGGAGCTGGAATAGGAGATATAACTTTTGTCAGTACAGTAGATGGAGCTGTGGTAGATACTCAAAATTTGAGTATAGCTACTGGAACCGGATTTTCCTCTCTTGGAAATGATATCGGAAGTACAGTCAGATTGAACAATCTGACACTTGTATCTGGTACAATGAACACTGGAGCAAATTCAATAAGTACGGTAAATTTAATTATTACTTCGACCCTTAATGCTTCAGGCCAGACTATTGCTGAACATATATCTGTTACAGGAAATCTAACCGGAACAGGAACACTTATCGGCGGAGCAGGAGATATAGATGTAGATTTTGATGTTACTGTGAATAATTTTACGGCAACCAGTGCAACAACATTTATTGGAAGAATCTTTAATTCTGCTTTGACACATAACAGCGGAACAATAGTGCTGGATACAGGAGCAGCAACGATAACGAATACAGGAAGTTACAATAATCTTACCATTAATTCTACGGGGACTAAAACTTTAGGAGTAAACACAACTGTTTTAGCAAATCTTTCGATTGTAGACGGGACACTGGAAGCTTCTGGTGTTGACATAACTTACAGTGGCACTCTATGGGATACCCAAACAACAACAACTGCAACAGCTGTTTTTACTCAGGCAGGCACAGGCTCTGTCACTTTTACAAACATCGGATCTGTTACAGTAAACGGCGCAAACAGGTTTAATAATTTCTATTATAATATTGCCGGAGGGCAACTCATTTTTGAGGCCTTAGGTTTAAATGCTGTTGCAGAAGTTACTCAAACTATAGATGCTTCAGGAAGTTTTAATATTAATGGTCAGGCAGTCGGAACGCGAATAATCCTTACCAGTTCTAACCCAGGAGCTGCTGCAAGTATTCAGACTCCTGCGCCCCCAACTGCTACACAGTGGGTAATCAACTTGGAAACAGGAGCTACTTCAAGTATTGAATTTGCAGATATACGCAGTGCGAATGCATATAATACTCCCGGGGCAAATGTACCTCCCCATGCAATATTTCCAAAATCAACAAGTCTTGATGGAGGTAATAATACTCTTTGGATATTTGCAATCCCAATTTCTGACAGCTGGACAGAGGATATTGATGGAGATGGGAGAATTGACCGTATAAGAGTGCGTGTTAGTGATCTTGTCGATCTGTCTGGAGGTGATGGTACTGGTGTTATAGCCTCTGTCGATGGTTATACCGTGAGCGGGGTAACCAGGGTTAATGCTACGGAACTCTATGAGTTTTTTATTAATCTTGTAGAGAATAATGAACTGGATACGGATGCCACGCCATTTTGGCGCCTGACTGATAATCCTGGTGCAGTACCATCTGGTCTGTATGGTATTGGAGGAGCAAAGGTTGTTGACAGTTTATTCTATACACCTCCTGTAATAATAGATCGTGCTGCACCTTCATTGGGTTATACCCTTGCTGTTGCAGGAAAGGATGAAATATTTGTACATTTGTCGGAATATGCAGAGCGGGATACCAATGCTGATGGTTATGGTGACGGACCTTTAACAGCAGTAGATTTTACCTATAACGGTTCTGCTAATATTGTAGGATTATCCAGAATTACTACCAGTGGTTCCGGTACAAGCGAGTTTATATTAAAACTGGATTCAGCTGTTTTATCCAATGAAATTTATAATCAAACTACAATACGTCTCAATACCGATATAGCTGATATTACTGATGTAGTATGGCCTGGAGGGGATTCAAATCCTCTTACAGATCCGGATACACGATTACCAGGTTCCCAGGATATAGCTCGGGTATCTGATCTTGGCCTTGGTGCTCTTGGATCTGATAATACCGGTATATTCCAGCCGGTCTGGGCTACAACAGATTCAACAATTCGTGATAACCTGGGAGGTACAGGTATAATAGACAGAGTAGAATATGGTGACTTTGATTCAACAGGATGGTTGCAGGCTGAAGATTTTACCTTGCAGATAGCCCTGGATAGTGGTCTGACAGTGGCAAATTCTGAAACTGTAGATATTATCTGGGACACAAGTGTCGGTAGCCCCTATCTTTTAAACAGCATGTGGCTGCCGTCTTATAATCCTCCTGATCTGCCGGCTGTGTATGGGTACCTACCTTATCCCCTTGATGCAGCACCATCTTTCTTTTTCAGAGATTTTCTTTTTGATTTTGTAAACTATCCTAATACAAGCCCGGTAATACAAACTTCTGATGTAAATCTTAATGCTACAAGGTCTTATTTTGTTGATTCATTAAATCCAAAGATAGTAAATGGCAAGGAGTTCCAGTTTTTCCTTAAGGACAGTAACGGTCTTATCTATGCAAGACTTGCCGATCCGGATGCTGCGGACTGGTATCGTTCTGTAAGACCATGGTCCTTTCTTATAAGAGATATTATTGAACAGACAGACAGAATAACGATTCTTGATAATGTTATTGATCCAACAAAGGGTGAAAAGGCTGAACTGCAGTATGTTCTTGCAAAGAGCGGAACAATTACTATTCAGGTTTTTAATCTTGCCGGGGATCTGATAGATATTCTGCATAGAGGCCGGCAATCAGCAGGAGAATACACTACTGCGTGGGATGGCAGAAACAGAAACGGTGCAATAGTTGTTCGTGGAATTTATTTTGTACGGTTTACAGGACCGGGAATAGATCAGTATCGTAAGGTTATGGTGGTTAAATAATATTGTTTCTTCCCAAATAAAGTGTTATTTTTACCCAGCACCTCTTGCAAATTTATTTTGTAAGAGGTCTTATTCTGACTCGGATTGTGGCGGAAATTATTGTGCCCTTTGAATTATGATAAAATGGAGTTCCAATGAAACAATATAAATATATATTAGTTATCTTTGCTGTTTTTCTTCTATTTGCCTGTTCGACTGTTCCCCAAAATAATCTACCTGCGAATAATACAGGAAACCTTCCCTGGGAGATAAACCCCTTTACTGCCTCATACGATGAGATCGCTTCTGCGGCAGAAGCATTTTCAATGGAAGGGGAGCATGGTGTTAGAATCCTTTTATCTGAGGGACATTTTACATTTTCCGAAGACGGCAGTCTGACTGCAAAGTACAGATGGATCTATAAAATCCTCGATCAGACAGGGATAGATAACTGGGCAAGTACTCAGGTATCATGGACTCCCTGGAACCAGGATAAACCAACTATTAAGGTCAGGGTTACAAACCCGGATGGTAATTCTTATTTCCTCAGTGAAGACCATATAATAGAGAGTACTGAAAGCAGTGAGACTGCTAATATTTATTCTGACAGAAAGCTCCTTCAGGCTCCTTTTCCAAAAATTATGGTTGGTTCAATTGTTGAAGAAGAAACAGTTGTTGTAAGTGCAGTTCCAAAATTTGGTACCGGAATATCGAGAACCTGGTACTTTGAAGGTTCAAATCCTATTGCAATGAATCGTCTTATAGTTGAAGTAGCAGAAAATATTCCTTTCAGATATGAAGTTTCATTGAAAGATGACCTTGTTCCTGATATTAAAAATGAGAATGGTTTTAAAATCTACACTTTTACATACCCAATGGTTCCGGTATCCAAAGAAATAGAATATGGCTTGTCGATTGATCATCCCCATTGGATGTCTGTAGGTTTTACAACTGGCGAATCCTGGGGTAAAATAGCGAAAGTATATTCTGATCTGGTAGACAAGAATTTAGGGGGTGCAGATTTTTCTGAAGAATTGAGATTGCTTGCCGGGACTAATTCATTTGAAACAGCTGTAAATGCTGTAGAGTGGCTGAATAATGAAATTCGCTACACTGGTCTAGAGCTCGGTACAGGTTCGATAATTCCGACCATTCCTTCTGTTACTCTGGAAAGGGGATTTGGCGACTGTAAAGATAAGGCTCTTATTGTTATCGGAATACTGAGGGCTTCAGGTTATGAAGCGGATATTGCCCTTCTTCGCGCCGGAACTTCAAGCGATATTGATCCTGATCTTCCTTCTTTGAGCGGATTTAATCATGCGATTGTTTATGTTGGAGGTGACAATCCATTCTGGATAGATCCTACCTCTGAGTTTTCCTTTAATGGTTATTTCCCATTAAGTGATCAGAACAGATGGTCCCTTATTGCTTCCCCGAATACTACCGGTTTGGTAAAAACTTCTTCTTCGATCCCCTCAGATAATTTAACTATCAGGAATATTGAGTACTTTCTTA
The DNA here is from genome assembly GCA_024280415.1 of Spirochaetota bacterium. GTDB lineage: Bacteria > Spirochaetota > Spirochaetia > B11-G9 > B11-G9 > JAJRQE01. The sequence continues at coordinate 4,351 of JAJRQE010000102.1, forward strand.
AAGATGTAGGTTTTGCGGATGTTGAAGAGAATACTATCTATTATGGTTCTGAAGACAGTACGTATCGAAGCAGATATCTTTTTATGAAAGAAGATGATATTGAAACTGGAATCGATGAGTATATTCGAAGGGTCTATCGTTTTGGTAAGAATAATGGTTTTGAATATAGTGACCCCAAGGATTTTAGTCAAAATTTCAATGTTTCTCTGAAGATCCAGGGTGCAGGAAGGGGCGTTACAGAGAACTCCCAGGCAATAGTTGCTGTAATGCAGGGGGAGCTGACAAACTATCTGCCGGATATTTTTCGCATTGAAAATCAGGATGAGGAAGGCAGTAAAAGGGAAAATGAATACTACTTCTACAAGCCTTTTGTGTTCAAATCTATATATACGATTCACCCTCCTGTGGGTTTTTCCCTGAGAAAACTTCCTGAATCTGAAACTCTTGAGCTGGGAAGCATTACAGTTGAGAAGAGTTATGAACTGAATGACGGTGTTGTAACAGCACGTTTCTCGATTGATTCCGGAAAGAGATTACTTAGTCCTGAAGAATTTGATAGGACAAAGAAAGCAGTTATAAAATTTTCAGGAGAAAATCCTGTTCTTCTTGTGTTTGATCATATAGGGGAAAAGCTGCTTTCAGAAGGGGATTACAGGGGATCAATAGACTATCTTAAGAAGATAAGTGAAGAAAATCCTGGCAAGGAGATCCATTTAATCCGTTTGGCAGATGCTCTCTTAAAGGCTGGTCTTGGTCTGGATGCAAAAAAAGCCGCCCTGAGGGCAGTTGCTATTAACGATGAATCGGAAATTGCCTACAGTAAACTAGCCTGGATCCTGCAGCACGATGAGCTTGGAAGAAGGCTGGGGCCGGGGTATGATAGAACAGGTGCTATAGAAGCTTACAGGAAGGCAATAGAACTGGATGGTGAAGAGTGGTCAAATTTTGCGAATTTGGCAATTCTCCTGGAATACGACAGTAATGGACTGCGATACAACAGCGGAGATCTAGCTGAAGCAGTTGAGA
>JAJRQE010000103.1 GCA_024280415.1 Spirochaetota bacterium
AAGAGCCTTTATCCCCCCCCAGTCAGAAGCGAAAATACGAAGTCCGGAAAAAGCCGCTTCAACTATGCTTAGGGGTGCATTTTCATATAAAAGGGAAGGAAGAAGAAGTACATTAAATCTATTCATGTTTTCGAGAACTTCTCTATGAGGCCTTGAACCATAAAAAAAACATCTGTTATTTACTTTCAGTTTTTTAATGACCCTTTGTAATAGTTCTAACTGAGGGCCAGTACCAAAAATATGTATCTCTATTTTTTCCCAGTTTTCCCTTGAAACCCCCTTTACAAAGGGAATAAGCCCCTTTTCCTGGGCAATTCTACCTGCAAATACCAGGCTGATAACATCTCTTTTTCTGTCTCCTGCAATTTTCTTTTCTGTGAATTCAGGGTTTAACAGTCTGGTAGTTTCCAGGGGGAAAATGTAGGGGTTTCGTATTAGTGCAATATTCTTATGGGGGAAGGCTTTATCCATTACAGAAAACATAAAATTCCCTGGAGCAATAATTTCATCTATTATTAAATCTGATTTTCTAACTATATAAGCCAACCACCACTGTAACACTTTAAGAGTACTAAACAACCAGCCTCTGTGGTCCCATTTTTTAATAACCAGACTCCATTTCTTTATGCCATCATTCTGACGAACAGGATCCTCCCGCACTATGCTGTTACCCAAAAATGTAAAACTTGTCATACCACTGTTAGGAGCCAATAGATGAAAATCATGGGCAGTATAGACTACTTTAGTACCCGGAAATTCTCTCCTGTAGACAGAAATGGCATCCATTATAGATGGTGTTAATATATGATAGTAGTTTAGAAGATGAATAATGTCAGGTTGAAACTCCTCTAATACTTTTTTTAGTTCTTTTCTGTAATAAAAGGAGTAGATATAGGAAAGAGGATTCCCCTTTTTTGACTGATTAGTTTCCAGACCGTAAAAAAGTCCCACTTTAACATCTCTTTCTTCAAGCCCCGCCATTAACTGACCAAGGACGACCTCGGCACCCCCTCCCGATTTATAGTCGTTTATAAAGAGAATCTTTTTCCCGCTCATTTTGAAAGATTATCCGCAATCTGTCGGGCGGCATACTCAATAGTATAGTTTTTAACTATTTCCAGAGATTTGCTCCCCATCTCCAGACAGAGGATCCGGTTATCCACAAATGTTTTTATTGCATCAAACAGTTCGTCCTCATTAAACGGATCTATAACAATTCCGTTGCCCTCTATCATGTCCCTGGCACCTGCACGGTTCGAACAGATAACCGGAAGACCCCATGACATGGCTTCGTTGACCGTTAAAGCCCAGGGATCCCGGATAGTGGGAAGAATAAACAGATCTGCATCCCTATACTCGCTAAACTTTGCATCTCCCTCCAGATAATCTTTAAAAATAATATTATTACCGGCTATATTTTTCAGATTGTCCTGTTCCGGACCGTCCCCCACAATAGTCAGAATCAAATCTTCTTTGGAAAACCGGCTGCAGATCCGTACAAGAACCTCATTGTTCTTCTCTTTCCTTAAATACCCCAGAGAAAGAATTTTAAGGGGAGCTGTTACTCCAATGTTTAAAGGCTTCCTGTTTTTTGTTTCTGCCTTCAAAGTATTCCCAACCCGGGATGCCTGTTTAATAATCTCAATTTTTACAGGGTCTACTCCATTTTCTATAAACATCTCTTTTGTCAGAGAGCTGTAGGCAAAATATTTTTCAGCGTTATAGAGGAAATGTCGATAAATCTTTTTGAACAGATTAACAATTACTTCATACCCGGGTTTGTCAGGATACATATTATTAAACATACCTGACCAAAGATAAAACCTGCCGGGAAACTTTTTAATAATTTTAAGTATGGAAAAAATATTTTCCATGTGTTCTAAAACCACAACACGATCGTAAAGGGAAAAATCAACTTCCTTGAAGGTGCTAAAGGTAAAGGGGCCGATTTTCTTTGCCGGTACTGTAATATACTTAAAATGTACTTTCTCCATATTCCAGAGACGATCACTGCCTATATTCCCCAGATAGAGAACCTCTATATCTGACAGTAAGGAAAGAGCTTCAAACAGATCCGATCTGTAGGGAGTCCAGTAATTCTGGACAATCAGGGTTTTCAAGATATCTTCCTTTTCCCTTTACAACAAATATTTTATACCAAAGCTGCCGTAAAAATTAAATTTATCATTATTTTGAATATAATTATAGTTCATATTATAACTGAATATCATGTTCCCAAAGAGACTAATATTATCAAATAGAAAAAGAGATCCGTTTAACCCTAAATTAATCTCAACATTCTGTTTTAAATAATCAGCTCCGTCAGGAGAAGCCTTTGTGTCAGGATCCCTGTAGAGATACATCTTGTTCCAGTTTATTCTCTGTAACATAATTCCTGCTTTTCCCCAAACATCGTAGTAGTCAAGCAGAAAGGTTTCAGAATCGCTTCCACCTCCTATTCCCGCACCAAGAAGCTGTCCCAGATTGGTAAACCCATGGGGAACCCTGGAATGAGTATAGTAGATACCACCTGCCCCAAGATCAATCTCGTAATCACGGCTCTGAATAAGTTCATTCCACTCTACAGTTGCCCTTATACCTCTGTTTTTTGAAAGTGAAAAGACTTTCTGGCCTCCGACAGTCCACCCTGCAGCATGCCCGGGAGCAAGAAGAATAAATCGTAAAGAGGGGCTGTAATCCTCCCTGAAAAACTCAAAGTACCACTCAAAACCTACCTCCGGGAATCTCCAGTTAAGGGTAAAACTGCCCTTCATATCCATCTGATCTCCACCGAAATAGTCATTAGTATAATCATAACCAAACCACTGGAGCTGCCAGGATTTCTCCCAGTTCTCCCAGTTTGTCATCAGAGTCCATTTTAAACCCATAGTAAGACCTGGAATAAATAAAGGAGTATAACCGGTAGTAATTCCACTTATAAAGGTATTGTTATTGTCCGGATTGGAGTCATAAAAATCAGATTCGGAAACCATTCCCCGAATAGCATAAAACTCGAAATCTCCCAATGGTGTTGGAGTCTTACGCAAACCGAAATCAATATGGGGAAACCCGGAGGCATTGTCGCTCATTAAAAGGGAATTTACCTTAGAGGGTCCCCAGAGTATATTCTCATTGGAGAATCCCAATGTAAGGTTTTTCCAGTTAACCCGGATACCACTCTGACCCCAGTTATATTTATACAAAGGATCACGACCCATTCGCTGAGGCAGATCTATGGTACTGTAGACAAAGTATCCATATTCAGATTCAACTGCAGAGGGAAGAATATCGTAGTACAAATTTTGTGCAAACCAGATTTCCGGCATAAATGTAAGTTCCAAAAACTCCGAATCCAGCTTTATGCCCCCGGAGAGAAAAGCATTCAGACCCCTCCCCTGCCACCAGCTGCCGTCTGAAAGTTCACTCCGGTCATAGCCCGTATTTCCGGATATTATTAATTCCGGTGAAATTATACTGAACTTAAGCCCTTTCCCACTGAATAAAAAGCTGCTCCCCGGCAGGACCCCACTCCAAAGATGATTTTCATCTACTTTCCAATTATTATTGGATAGTGAATGATACATTAGTGCAGAAGATTCCGCCTTCCCCGTAAGGGAAAGAAAATCGTAATAAGCAGTAATAACACTATTATTCTTTTCCTGGGAATAGAGAAAAAGAGGTATTAATAACAACAAGAATACCATATATCTTTTCATGCTTTTTTCCTAACTTGTGAATTTTGCAAATACAATCTATAATATCTTTCTGGAGATATTACCTTATAATATTTTTTTTAACCATGACTTTGCAGGATTATTTATTGCTTTTACCGAAGCAGGTAGCGATTTTTCTAAATAATGGGGAGAACCGAATCTATGCATACTATACAAAAAACTGACTTAATTAAAACAGCTGTTATTATTCTCTTCTTTTTCTCTCCCTTGTTTCTCTCTGCAGGATACAACGATCAGTTTATCAGCAGTAAAACCCATTATTACGAAGAGGTTGCTGCTCTTTACCGTGAGAGTGGACAAATTTTACCAACAGTTGACCAGCCCTGGAGCTACAGGCAGGTCAGATGGCTGATCGACAGGCTGGATATCTCTTCCCTGAGCCCGGCTTCCAGAAATACTATAGATTCCATTATGTCCGAATTTTCAGAAAAACCAGTATACTCAGAAAAAGGGTTCTCCTTTGATACAAACCTGACAGTTAAGACTGAAGTGTCGGTACCTGTGACTCTGCTGGCGACCAGTCTGGATAACTCCTCTCCCTATCCCTGGAACTACAGGTGGAATAAGAGGAGTTCGCTTATTGAATTTCCCCTGTTATTCAGTATAGGTGACCATATTTTTACAGAAACACTCTTTGAAATAATGGAAGAACCCTCTGTAGTGGAAAAGAACCCTGTAAGTTATTCCAACGTCCCGGGAGAGGCCTACGATCTGTATCTAAAAATTCCCCGTACAGCCTATATAAATGCAGGGGGCACAAACTGGGACATAAGTTTTGGCCGTACACGTCCAAAATGGGGAGCAGGAGAAACAGGAACCCTGCTGCTTTCGGGAAATGCAGACTGGATGGAGGGAATAAGACTTAGAACATATTTCGACCATTTTAGTTATACATGGTACACAGCAAACCTTTCTCCATGGTTTGTAACCGGAACAGACCCCCTCTCCTCTACAGATGGTTCAAAACAGCAGGGAGGCAGCAAATGGTGGTTCGGCCACAGTTTTGAGATAACTCTGGGGAAAAGTTTATATCTGGGGTTAAGGGAAGTCTTTACCTATGGAGGTACTGCAGACCTGCCTCTTGGATTGTTTAATCCTGTTATGGTGCTCCACAATCTCTATCTAAGGGGAACATCTTCGGAAACATGGTATGACAGTAACAATAATATTGGAAATGCCTTTATGTCTCTGGATATGCGATGGGCAGTTATTCCCGGATGGGAAATCTATAATTCCTTCATTCTTGACCAGGCACAGACTCCCGGGGAGACTGGAGGAGCAGTAGGATATCCTGCTGCATGGGGAAATCTTGGGGGAATAGCATGGGTTTATCCTGCAGGGAACGGCAGATGGGAATCGTTTCTGGAGGGTGTATACACAAATCCATGGCTCTATACCCATTATCAGCCGGAAACAAGATATACATTCAGCAGGTATGTTTACAGTAAAACTGAGTATACTCTGGAATTACCCCTGGGGTACGAAACAGGCCCGGATACAAGCCGTATTATTCTAAGTTCTTTGTACAGAGTTCCCGGGAAATGGCTGGCAGGTGGAGAGTTCAGCTGGACAAGAGAAGGTTCTACGAGTGTCTATGTTACCTATCCCGGAGGATATTCAACACCTCCTGTATCTCCTCCGGGAACCCCGGATCAGATAACATGGAAGGCTGCAGTCAGGGGAGAGAAAAATTTAAATAGTTTTACTCTGGCTGCCTATGGAGCCTGGCTTGAAAGATGGAATGTTAAGGATGTTGATAATAATCATATTCCCGGCTCCCATTTGAGCTCTCTGGAACTGGTCTTTTCAATTAAATATCTCTTTTAAAAGGATTATCCATGCTAAGCAAATTTTTTAAAAATTCAACTATATTCCTTCTCCTTTTTCTGGGAAGTATCCAGCTTTCTGCCTTTGATCTGATAGACCCCAATGACCAGTTCTATAAAGATATTAATTTCTGGCAGGAAAGGGGCTATCTTGGGCACCTACCCCCTTTAAAACCCTATCCTGTACAGCTTGCCGTTAAACTTCTGAAGCAGGTGGAGATTAAAGGATCTTCAGGAGACAGAGAAAAATCAGGAAAATATCTGGAACAGTTAAGGGGGAACTTGTCTGCAGGAGTAAATACAGAATTTTCAGGAAGGTTTACCTCTAACGGATACCGCTGGGATACAGGTGTACTGGCAGAGATAAATGGCAGTTTAGGAAAATATGTTTCCCTCTGGCATAATATTGGAGGGTATCTTATAGATGGGTATCAAAGTACAGATTTTGGTTCAAGTGATATCTATGAATATGGAAACAGACAGCTTCATGATACAAAACCTGACTGGGCAAGTATTGGAAACCTTGCACCCCAGACGAGCTACACGGGGTTAACCTCCATTGGAGACAGCAATCTCTTTTTTCAGGCAGGACTGGCAAGAAGCACTTTTGGAGACTTCTCTGAAGATGGCCTGGTTGTAAGTCCCAGGGCTCCGGAACAGGGACATTTTGATTTTGTACTCCTTGGTGACCAGTTCTCACTTACATCTTCCACTCTGGAGCTTACAGCAAGTACAAATGGGGGAGATGGAATATACCCCGAAAAATTTCTGGCTCTGCACTCTTTCAACTGGCAGGCGACAGACTGGATGGAACTGGGTTTTATTGAGGGGTTAATTTACGGAGAAAGGATTGAACCTCTCTACTTCCTCCCCTTCAGCTGGCTCTTTTACACCCAGGGCTTTGTTGGTTTTGTTGATAATTCCTATATGGGAGCTACAGGCAGACTTTCACTACCGAAAAACATTGAACTAAACGGTATCCTGTACGTCGACGATGCACATTTTAATGATCTTATACGATTCAACTTTGATACAAAGTACAAAGTAGGAATTCAGGCTGGAATTAATTGGTCTCCTGCTTTCGCCTGGCTGAAAAGGATTCAGCTGGATTATTCTCTTGTATCTCCATTCATGTACACACACTGGAACAGTCCTGCAGAGACAAGGGATCTTGGAACTCTATATGCAGAAGATGTGAATTATGAAAATTATACCCACCTTGGGGAAAACCTGGGGATAACTCTGGATCCCAACTCAGACAGAATCAACTTAATCTGGGAAAGTGAACCTGCCAAAGGGCTCTCCTTTGGGTTTAGTACTGTTTATATTCGGCATGGTAATGGCAGCAGAGATTCCAATGGAGATTTAATCTATACAAAAACAGACAGCTCCATAGACGGTATATCTCCAAACGGAGATATTTTTGATGATGGAGTGGATGGGGACGGAATAATCCTTACTAATCAAAGCAGCTATTCAACAAATCTGCTAAATCAGCCTGTCATTGAAAAAGTTTTGCAAATAGGGGTATCCGGACAATACACAGTTCAAATTGACAGAATTGGCGAACTATATATTAAACTTGGATATACCCTGGAATCTATTGAAAATGGAAGACTGGAGGGTACAGATACAAATGGATACCTGACAGGAGAGCCTTTTCCAGATAATAATTCATTGAATCACTATATTTCGGTTAATGCAGGGTGGAGTTACTAAATCTTAACCCATAGAGGCTATTTATCAGTAATTTTTTCACACCAGTTAGAAAGTAAGGATTTTACAAAAAACTACTTTTATTAGTTTGAAATGCAAAAAATCTTATATTTGACAATAAGTAATATTCTGCTGTAGTTTAAATATATGAAAAAGAAAATATCCGTGGTAATTCCCGCCTATAACGAAGAAGAAATAATTTC
>JAJRQE010000104.1 GCA_024280415.1 Spirochaetota bacterium
CCACTCCTCCTGCTATCTGAACCTCCCCACCGGATAGCACAAAAAATCCCTGGGTTACAGTTCCTCCTATTTTAACAGATCCGGGGAATTTAATATTTCCCTCTTTTAGATCCACATCTCCCTTTACCAGATGGAAATCATTAATGAAAATTCTGGTATCTTCCCTTATCAATTCGCCGGAAGTAGTGGCTATTAGTGAAATATCACCATTCCCCTCTTCTTTTTTTTCAATTCCGTGTCCAATTTCCAATTTCAGTTCCGGAGCATCTTTTGCATCGAGAGTCTTCCCGCAGACATCCCATCCGTTTCTGGCTTCAGTTTCCGGAGACAGAATAGTTCCTATGAGATCCTCTTTTACAACAGCGGTAATTCGATCCTGATTTTTAAAATCCGCACTCCCGTCGCTCCTGAGAGTTACTGCACTGTTTTCTGAAACTTTGATATTAAGTTTCAGCCTGCTTGCCCCGGGTTCCACTGGTACCTCGCCTGAAGCGATTAATATACGCTCAACCGATTCTCCCTTGTTGCTTGTTTCAACAGCATACAGGAGATTTTTTTCATTGAGACCTTTGACAATACCTTCGCTGATCAGTTTTTCCTTTACCTCGTCCGGTGTTATTGGTTCTCCGGTATTTTTACCTATTGAAAGGAATGCTTCCATTCTGTCTTCAGAAATTAAAATTTCGAAGATTTCACTCTTTAGAGGTCTTACTCGGAGTATTTTGCTGCCCTCTTCTTCAAAGAGGTCAAGGAATCCGTCAATTTCAGAAATCAGGGAGTCTTTTTGTCTGTTAAGGTTCTCAAGGATTACCAGGTTTGGAGATTCACCGGGGAGTCCTGGAAGAATCTTACCGTAAACATCCTTCCCTGCTGCTCCCGGGACTGACGGGCTGAAAATACCAACTGCTTCATCCTTTGAAACCTCTGCAATATTTTTGCACTCCCCTACAGGATATTCATCCAGAGATTCAATCCCCTGGGGTTTTCTTTTTGCGTAGGCATCTTCTATCTCTTTCTTATGAGTTTCCAGTTCTTTTGGTTTCATCATATCACATTCAATGGAAAATGTTGTTTCCTCACCCATTTCCGGCAGTTTCCCTTCTGCAAGGATATAATCCTTCATCTCCAGTAAGGGACTCTTATAGAATGTAAGGATATCTTTCTTTATTTTCTGGAAATTAAGACCTGCGAAACCACTTTTTTTAATTGCTTCGCCTATCTCATTAAGTTTCAGGGCTTTTCCGTTACCCCTTCCTTTTTTCATATTAAGAAAACCCCTGATCCTGTCTTCTGATGTTGTTATCGAAAAGGATGCATCCTGATCGACTATCAACGGGAAATCTTCCAATAGGGATCCCGAGCTTACTGTTTCATTGACAATTCGTGTTATTAAAGATTTATTAATTATTTTATCTTCCGGAATACCAAGGGCTACCGCTTTTGCGACTATACTGTCCGTTGACGGCATAGTGAGGTTCTGTGCATCTGGAAGTATTTTTAGAAGGGGCGTTGATTTGTCTTTTGATAGTGAGACTGTCCAGGATTGATGCTTGAAGGGGATAATTTCGATCCAGTTTTTCCCTCTTCTTATAAACCCTGAGTATTCTGCTATGAGCTCTCTACCCTCTGATTTGACACCTTTACCTGTGTAAAAATCACTCTTTCCTGATTCAAGCTGTTCTCCGAGTACAGAAACACCGGGTTTCCCCTCTTCCGCTTCACCCCGTTCTGCTAATATATCTCCGGCATCAGCCCACCCTGTCATAATTATTTCAGGATCAACCTTAACTGGTTCCTTAAAAATCTTTTTTTCTATTACTGTTATAGATTCCACCTTTGATTTTCCAAAGGGGAGTTTTGATTTTTTTTGAACTTTTTTCCTGACTTTGATATTTTTTTCAATATTTTGTGTAATTTCTGGTGTAAATGCAACCTTGAAGATTCTTTCTGCATCGGGTATCAGTTCATGAGGGATTTTTAGAGATTTCCATTCAAAGCTGCCCTCTGATTTCGAAACAGGGGCTTCAGACTCTGCAATCGTAAATGTTATTTCTTCTTTTGCAGCGACAATCTCCCGGGCTGCTTTTTCTATACTTCCGGGTTTAATACCCTCTTTTACACCTTCAGTTTCCAGCAATGCTTTTATTCTGTTTTCTGTCCATTCCTCGCCTTCCTCCGAAGGTGTGAAAGTAACAGCAGCAGATGTTTTATCATCATTAAAAATTAGTTGTAAATTACCTTTCAAAGCTATTTACCTATTCCTTTATTCCGACTTTAGACGTCTTAACCAACTGTGATTTTAGAAAGTAATTTTCTTTCTTTAACGCTTTTATTTCAAATTGCTGTGATCTTATTGTCTCAATCAGATCACCCTCTGTCAGTGTTCCGCTATGAAGCAAGTTTTCCATAGCTTCGATTTTGCTGTCATAATCAATTTCTGCTTCCATAGCAGCCGTCTGATAGCTAATATTCAGGTCAGAAATATCCAGAGGTGTTTTCAGCTCTTCACCTTTTTCGAGAATCTTATCTGCAATTCTAAAAATTGCCTGACTTATAACAGATTGTGGTTTGTAGGCAATAATGGGTAAACGGGAATTTAGAGCAATTTCCTGTAGATGATCAAAATAAATTACACCTAAATGTTCAAGTTCCACACCTAGATATTCTTTACATGATCTGCGTATTTTAGTTGCCTTCTGGCTGTCTTTCGGGTTTTCCAGCATATTCATAACAAGCATAGGTTTAAATACAGACATGCTGTTCATGAATATATTGTAGCTTTCAATATCTTCTGATTTAATTTTTTCCAACAGTTGAGGTATATATATTTTATGGAAACTCTTTCCTTTTTGTTTTAGATCCTCAAAATACTCTCCTGCCCATGAATCTTTCCTGAAAGAAGTTGTCATGAGCCTGAAAACCACATTTTTCAGGAATAAATAAGCATTCAGGGTTGCTGTAAGCGTAGGAGAAGTAACAATTACTCCCATGGAGGAGCTTAGGAAAAAGTCAACTGTGTTAAAACTAGTTCCTGCACCCAGGTCAAGTATCAGGTAATCTGTTTCCAGAAGGTACAGCTCTCTTATTAATCTCGTCTTTTGGGCATTATCCAGATTTGCCATTCCCGGGATTTCACCATCCCCGGGAATAAATTTCAGATTTTTATATTCAGTTTCAAAGACTATATCTGCAAACTTCATGTCCTGATTACTTAAAAAAGATCCAATTCCATCCTTAACTGATCCTGTTCCAAGTATCAGGTGCAAATTGGAAGCTCCCAGATCAAGATCTGCAAGTATTACTCTTTTTCCTGATTTGGCAAGGGCAATTGCTGTATTTGAGGCAAAAAGCGATTTTCCCACTCCCCCCTTTCCACTAGCGATCGGCAAAACCTGCATTATTAAACTCCTTAGATAAAGCATATTGTAAGGGTTAGTTATGGAAAATACAATAACTACTCTCTTTTTTTAAAGGCTTTTACCCCAGTGATCGAACTCGCTTTTAGAGAAGAGCTGTTAACAAATTCAACATGTAATACAGTGTAAAAAGCTGTGTTTTTTTGTTTAACTCCCTTTACTTTCGTTTATGTAGTTTATATACTTTTTTCTCAGGTTAAAAAATAAAAAAAAGATATACTTTAACAACATTCTTACTGGATAAGCAAAAGACAGTGTCTATTGACAAATGCGGTAAAAACAAGATGATTACAGTAGACGGAGACAGTAATGAAAAATAAAGAAAGATTTTTTTGGATTATTTTGAGTGCTTTTTTAATAGTATTTTCCGGTGTTACCTTTTTTGCTCCCGGGTTATGGGCGTATCAGTCCAATTCGGAGACAAAGGATTATCTGTCTAGATTTGAGTATCTGTTTAACTTTTTAATAGAAAACTATGTGGATGAAGTACCTGTTGAAGTCCTGTACGAAGGGGCTCTTAAGGGATTATTTGAGAGTCTGGATGATGATTATTCATACTATCTGACAGCCGACGATATGCAGGATATGAATGACACAACTACTGGAAGATTTGGAGGAGTCGGCCTCTATATCTCAAAACCTGCCCCGGGAACTGCTCAGGAGGATCCTCTTGACCGGTTTGTTCAGGTTGTCTCTCCTATAGAGGATACTCCTGCATATCGTGCAGGAGTTCACGCTGGTGATTATATAACTATGATAGAGGGTAATTCTGTTGTTGATCTAACCATAGATGATGTTGTTGACCAGCTTCGGGGAGCTCCTGGAACTGATGTTATTGTAACAATTCTCCGGGGGAAGAGCATTGAGTTTGACATTACTCTGACAAGGGCTATAATAGAGATTCCGACTGTAAAAGAAGCAATGCTTCCGGGAAATATCGGGTATCTCCGTATAATTCAGTTTACACCTTTTACTGATGACAGGGTAAAAGAGGCAATTAAATATTTTGAAGATAATGGATATAGATCTTTGATAATAGATGTAAGGGGAAATCCAGGGGGGCTTCTTGATTCTGTAGCTGCAATTGGAGATTTCTTTCTTTCAAGCGGTCCAATTGTTACAACAAAATCACGAATCAAAAATGAAAATGAAGTATTTATGTCTACCCGGTCTGTTCTGGTGCCCGAAGATATGCCAATTGCCGTTTTAATTGATAAAGGATCTGCTTCTGCTTCGGAGATACTTGCAGGTGCCCTGAAAGATACAGGAAGAGGAACCCTCATAGGTGAAACTACTTTTGGGAAAGGGTCTGTTCAAAAGGTGATGTCCTTCTATGACGGTGGACTTAAACTTACCATAGCCAGATACTATACTCCGGCTGATATAAATATTGACAAGATTGGTATTGATCCTGACAGGGAAGTTAAAGAAAGAGAGTTAAGTGATGAAGAAACTGAATCTCTGGGGCGGATATTAAAGGAAAATCTCATATCAGATTTTGTTAAAACCCATTCCAATGCAGATGAAACTACAAGGAACAGCTTTATAAGGGAATTGAAACAGGATGGAATTGTTCTGGAAGACAGGATAATTGAAAAGCTTATTAGAAATGAATATAACAGAAGTCTGGACATTCCTCCTGTATATGATCTTGATTATGATATAATACTCCAGGAAGCTGTGAGGATGATTAATACAGGGGAGATCAAGGGTAAATGATCACAGAACTTTTAAAGGTTCGAACACACAGTAATACAGAATTTAATGAGATAACGGATATAGTTTCCCTATTTCTAAAAAACAATAAAATAGATACCGGATTGTGTCATATATATATTCCACATACAACTTGCGGTATAACTATAAATGAGAATGCTGATCCGGATGTAAAACGGGATATGCTGATGGAGCTTGGGAAAATTGTTCCTTTGTCCGATGGTTACCGGCATATAGAAGGCAATTCCGCTGCTCATATAAAAGCAAGCTTAATGGGGTTCAATATAATTGTACCGGTTGTTGACGGGAAACCTGCCCTTGGCACCTGGCAGGGGATCTATCTATGTGAATTTGACGGACCACGAAACAGGACTGTCAGGGTTTCCATCTAGGAATGCGTCTCTATCTAATACCAGATAGTTATGATAACAGTGGACAGTTGATTCTTACAGGGGATCAGTACCATTATCTTGTCCGGGTGCTCAGGTACAGAATAGGATTTGAATTTGAGGGGCGTGATAATTACGGTCGCAGGTTTAAATTAAGGGTAAAAGAGTTATATGGAGACAGATCTGTTCTTACTGTGGAAAGTATAATTTCAGATAAGCCTGAACTACCTGATCTTGTGTTGTATCAATGTGTTTGTAAAGGACGGAAAATGGATCAGATTATCAGGCAGGCATCTGAGACCGGGGTTGCCAGGATAGTTCCTGTTATCAGTGATTTTTCGGTTGCAAAGATTGACGATAAAAATTCCGGAAAGTCTGAAAGGTGGAGAAAGATAATTAAAGAAGCTATTCAGCAGAGTGGTTCTATGATAAATACCTATTTGGAAGTTCCTGTAGCAATTGATAATATTCCTGGGATTGATGATCAGGATAAACTGGGATTGTTTTTTCATCAGGAAAGCTCTGTATCTCCTGTTTCCCTTCATAAATATCTAAATATACAGCCCAGGCAGATATCCATTGTAGTTGGTTCTGAGGGGGGATTGTCGGATAGGGAAATTGAAATTCTTTATAAATATAATTACAACCCTGTTTATTTGAAAACTAATATTCTAAGAGCGGAAACAGCTGCACTCTATGCAGTAAGTGCTGTTCAAACAATTCTTTTGGAGAGTGAAAATTGGACATTAAAAGTATAGGCGGCAGAAAGAGGATATTTTTATTGAATGTTCCTGTTGATATTATTCCGGAAGAATCTCTGGAAGATATAGTCAGTGATCTCCTTTTGGATAAGGGGAAGCATCAGATAATATTTCTTTCCCTGAGAGGTTTGCTCAAGGCAAGGGGTAATAGTCCATTTGCAGACACCGTCAGAAAGGCAAGCCTGGTTATACCGGTTTCGAAAAGAATTATCCGAGGTGCAAAATTTCTTGATAAACACCTTCCCGTCAGGTATATGCCGTTTGATTTTACAATAAAACTCCTCGGTATTCTGGAGAAGTACAACCATAGTTTATATCTTGCAGGTTCTAAACCTGAAGAGCTTCAGATTATAACAAATAATTTAAGAACTTCCTTTCCCGGTTTGGGTATAGTTGGAAGGTTTGCAGGATTTTACAAGCGGGATGTAGAAGAAAATATGGTGGTGGCAATAAAAAAAGCATCTCCGACCCTTCTTCTTGTGGGGAAGGGGATACCTGGCAGAAGTAACTGGCTTTCAAATAATATGAAGAATTTTAATTCCGGTCTTTTCCTATGGTGCGGCAGCTGCTTTGATATCATTTCCGGGAAGCGGAAAAAAGTATCAAAAAAAAGCTGGGATAAGGGGAATTATGCTCTGTGGGAACTCCTTGGAAAGCCCTGGAAGGTTATAATGATTTTCCCTCATCTCTATTATTTGCTGCTGCTTTTAATTTATAGAATAAGAAAATTATAGAGGTAATTGAGGTTGAGGGGCTACCCTAATTCGTAAAGCTTCATATACTCGTATAATTCTTTTACTTTATATTCAATGGGACTTGTCAACAAGTGACCTGCTTTTTTACTTATACCAGGGAATAGTAATATAAAACCTGTAATATCACCTAAAAATCCGGGAGTAATTATTAAAATACTTGCAAGAAATAAACCTGCAAGTTTGTAAAAATCAGTTTCAGGATACTGATCATCATTAATTGCATTTTTTATTGTTTTAAGTTTTGATTTAATAATCCAGTAACTTAATAGAAACCCTATTAGACTGCTTCCTGTAAGTGCAGCAATTATAAGATAACTACTAAGTATATCAGTAAGAAAAATATAGATGTACACCTCTGCTATGGGAAGTAGTGAGGCAAGCATTACTATAATAAGTAGCTTTAATACAAAACCTGTATCAAAAAACCGTATAAGAGCTCTAATTTCCAACATAAATGAAAGATATCATAAGGGAATTAAGATAGCAAGGCAGATACCTTTTCAAGATATTTAGCAATAAAACGGGCTGGGAAAACATAGGCTGCATCCTCATCTGTGACCCTGAATTCAGAATTGTGAAACTTCCCGTTAACACCTGGAAGTCCCAGCATTACCGTTGGCTTTAACTGGGAAATATCTCCTGCATCAGATGATGCAGAGGAATATTTCTCTTCAATAAACCTTATGTTCATATTCTCTGCAGTATCTTTTATTAATTTATGGGGAGTAGGATCTGCCTTGAATGGTTTGTATCCATCCTGTATCTCGATTGCTACATCTCCTCCAATTGCTCCTGCACAGCCTTCTGCTGCATTTCTAAGCTGCTCAACTACCCTGTAAACAGATTCAATATCTTCAGCTCTTACATAGGTTTCGACAGTCACATGTTCCGGAATTAGATTTACAGACTGATTACGGTCCAGTTTTAGAATGGGGTGTATTCGTATATGCTTTGATTCATCAAAACTTTCCCGGAGAAATGCGCATGCCTGGAGAAATAGAGATGCTGCATTCTGTGCATTTATTCCAAGGTGGGGAGCTGCTCCGGCATGAGAAGCTTTTCCCGAAAATGAAAAGGTCATAACCTGAAACCCTGCCATATGGAGGACACTGCTGATAAATACTGAGTCCGTATAAGGAGCGGAGTGGGTAGCAATAATGTATTTTGGGGTAGTAAAAATACCTCTGCTTATATATTCAAGTTTTCCGCTTTTGAAGGAAATAAGTTTTTTTCCGATAAGGATATCTCTTTGTTCTAAATCGATATATTCCTCTGCAGGGATGGCAAGGAAGGCAATTTTGTTTAATAGCTCAGGATTTTGCTTTTGCAGCAGAGCAGCTGTTCCGAAGAGAGCTGTCATCTGAACATAGTGTCCGCAGGAATGAATGTATTTTCCGTCAATATTTCCCGGGAGCGGGAGTGCATCCATATCTGCAATCAGGACAACGGGTTTATCTTCATAAATGCCTTCAGAAACTGCTGAAAATCCTGGGACTCCATTCTGTTCTTTAACTGAAAATCCCAGATTATTGAACTTTTCAGCTAAAATTGAATGGGTCTTTATTTCAAAAAAGCCCGGCTCTCCATTTTCCCACAGCTGCTGTCCAAGTAGAATTAATTCATCCATTAAATCTCCTCTGATTATATAAAAATAGCATATATTGGGTAAATTTTCATAAAATAACTCGACAATTCGGGATTATTGTTTAAGATATCAGTATCCGGTCAGGATGGAGGAAAATTCGGAAAATCTTAAAAACTGCAGGGACAAAATTATATGTTAAATTATTTAATTGAGCAGATTGAGAATACCAGGGAGTTTAGATGAAAAATATTTTTATAGATTCAGATTGCGGTATAGATGATGCGACTGCCATAATGATTGCTCTGGCGAGTCCTGAGGTTAAAGTTCTGGGGATAAGTGCTGTTGCAGGAAATGCAGGGCTGGATCATGTAGTAAATAATATTACAGGGGTTCTCTCCTATTTCGGGAGAGATGATATTCCTGTTTATAAAGGGGCGAGTACTTCCCTTATTGGTAGACGGATTCATGCTGCGGGAGTTCATGGCTCAAATGGACTGGGAGATGTAGAACTTCCAGAAAATTCTAAAGAGGTTGAATCTTTAATGGCTCCGGATGGTTTGTACAAGACGGCAAAGGAGAACCCGGGTCTTACTCTGGTAACTCTTGGTCCATTAACAAATATTGCAATTAGCTTAAATATGTTTCCCGATTTAAAAAATCTTATAAAAGAGATTGTTATTATGGGTGGAGCACTGGAAAGAGGGAATATTACCAAATTTGCAGAGTTTAATTTTGCAGCTGACCCGGAATCGGTAGAGTTCGTTTTTAACTTTGGTATTCCTCTGACCATAGTACCCTGGGATGCTGCTGTCCTTGCCATGGATACCGAGGAATCATTGAAGGCTCTTAAGATTGAGGACTCCAAAGCTGGAAAGTTTTTTCTGGAGATGCAGAAGGTTCCCCTTGATTTTCTGGAAAAAGTTTTTGGAGTACGAGCCATAGGGCACCCTGATCCAATTACAATGGCTTATGTAATTGATGAGTCTATAGTTAAAAAAAGAATTAAAGGTAATCTAAAAATGGAACTCAGTTTTAATACCATGAGAGGAGCTTCTGTTCCTTGTGAAGGTCTTGAGATGGATATTATCCTTGAGATACAAAAAGAAAAATTTAATTCTATACTTACAAGGATAAAGGGATTAGAATAGAGGTTCTAAAAAATTGGAGGTTCAAACATGAACAAATTAGGGAAGATTCTCATTTTAAGTGTGGTAATCCTGGTTGTATTCTCAACTATGGGTGTTTTTGCCGGTGGAGATAAAGAAACTACTGATGATGGAAAGCTGAAAGTTGTACTCTATGTTAACGGTACACTCGGAGATAAGTCTTACTTCGATTCTGCTGCAAGAGGTATTGATAAGGCAGTTAAGGAACTTGGTATTACTGGTAAAGTTGTTGAGGGTGGATATGATCCTGCACGATGGGAACCGGATATTTTACAGCTGGCTGAAGGAGATTGGGATATTATAATTGCAGGTTCATGGCAGCTTCAGGAGTATCTTGAGAAAATTGCTCCTAATCATCCTGAAAAGCACTTTTTTACCTATGACACTTCTGTTACATATTCTAATGGTGGTCTGGACAACGTTTATTCCATGCTCTATAGCCAGAATGAAGCTTCGTTTTTGACAGGAGCTCTTGCTGCAATGATAACTACTTCAGATCTGCCTCTTGCAAACCCTGAAAAAGTAGTTGGGTTTCTTGGTGGGATGGATATTTCTGTAATAAATGATTTTAAAGTTGGTTTTGAAGAGGGTGTTGCATATATTGACCCTGAGGTAAAAATTCTTGTTGCTTACGCCGGAGCATTCAGTGACCCGGCAAAGGGAAAAGAACTTACCCTTGCCATGTTTGATCAGGGTGCGGATATTACCTTTAATGTAGCTGGAGAGACAGGGCTTGGAGGAATAGATGCAGCAAAAGACAGATCTCTGTATACTCTTGGTGTAGATTCAGACCAGTATCTCCTGTTTGCTGATACTGATCCTGAAAAAGCTTCCTATATTGTATCTTCAATGATGAAAAATGTAGATTTTACAATTTTCAGAGCAATTAAGAAGCATATGGACGGCACCCTTAAATACGGAGAAGCAGAAGTTCTTGGTCTTGAAAAGGGCGGTGTAGGTCTTGCTGATAACGAAAACTATCAGAAAATTGTTCCTGCGGAAATGAGGGATAAGATTTCTGAAATTTCCAAAAAAATTGTAAGTGGTGATATTAAAGTCGGCACCGCTTTTGGTAAGTAAAAAGTTTTAACATTGCAGGGACATTAATTGTCCCTGCATCTGATTATAATTCCAAAGAGTTAAAAGGTGTGTTTATGGATAATAATCCGGACTGGAATTCTGTAACAGCAGTAGAAGCCAGAGAGTGGTTTGATGAAAAATTTTGTACCACGGCAGGATCATCAGTATCTTCCAGGGACAGGGTTATAAAAGCCTTGAATAATGAGGCGCCGGACAGGGTTCCCTTTGATTTCTGGGGTGTTCCGGAAACCTGGGATAAGATGAAAAATTTTCTGGATATTGATGATAATAATAAACTTATGGATACCCTTGGAGTTGACTGTCGGGTAGTCAAACCCGACTATATCGGACCTGAACCGGAGAAACTTCCCGATGGGAGTTTTTATAGTATCTGGGGATCTGTCAGAAAAATTGTAAAAAATGGTACTTCCAGTTATGAGGAATATGCAGCATATCCATTGCAGAATTTTCAGACACCTGCAGAGGTTGAGCAGTGGGAAAAATGGCCCAGCAGTTCCTGGTGGGACTGGGATTCCTTTGCCGAAAAGGTTGAAAAGGCAAATAGCCTTGAACCCAGGCATATTCGATATGATATCGGCGGAATATTTGAATCCGCATGGGGGCTCTACAGTCTGGATAAGTTTCTTATGGGATTTTATACAAATCCGGATCTGGTTTGTTCAATTATGGAGTGTTATACAGATATTTTTATAAGTAACTTCCGTGCTCTTATGAGTAAGGCTGAACATCTTGTTGATATGGTTTATACCTATGATGATATCGCTACTCAGGACGGCTTAATGGTTTCTCCGGAAATGTGGCGTCAGTATATTCTTCCCTTTCATCAGAAACTTAATAAGGTAATAAGGGAGTATGATGTAAAACTGATGTATCACTCCTGCGGTGCAGTACGGCCATTAATTCCTGCATTTATCGATGAACTTGATATTGATGTTCTGAATCCTCTTCAGCCAAGAGCTAAAGGGATGGATATGTCTTTTATCAAGGAAACCTATGGCGACAAATTGAGTTTTCATGGAGGAGTGGATCTTCAGGAAACACTTCCTTTCGGTAGTGTGGAAGATGTGAGAAATGAAGTTACAGCCCTGTGCCATACCCTTGGAAAGAGTGGAGGATATATTTGTACTTCTGCACATTACATACAGGGAGATGCTCCTGTTAAAAATATTCTTGCTCTCTATGGACAGGATCGTCAGTTTTAGATAGTTACAGGGAGGATAGAAGCTATGTTGCGGGATCTAATTACTAAAAACAGATCTTACAGGAGATTTTATCAGAATAATCCGGTAGGACTTGATACTCTTCGAGAACTTGTGGCACTGGCCAGGATAACCCCCTCTGCAGCCAACAGGCAGCCTTTAAAGTATATTCTTTCCAATACCAGAGAGAAGAATAGTAAGATCTTTAAGACTCTTGCCTGGGCAGGGTATCTGTCTGACTGGAATGGTCCGGATGAGGGTGAAAGACCTTCTGCTTATATAGTTGTACTTGGTGATACTGCTATTATTAAGGATTTTAATGCAGATCCAGGGATTTCCATGCAGACAATTCTCCTTGGTGCTGTAGAAAAGGGACTTGGAGGCTGCATATTTGGAGCAGTGAAAAGATCACTTTTAGCTGAAAATTTAAGTATTCCTGAGCGTTATCAGGTTCTGTATGTAATTGCTCTGGGAAAGCCCAAAGAGAGGATCATCCTCGATGATCTAACCGGGGATGATATTAAATACTGGCGGGATGACGATCTTAATCATCATGTGCCGAAACGGCCACTGGATGAACTAATTTTGCACGAGTCTCTATTAACAAAAAAATAATTCGAAAATAGTTACTACTTGTTTTTCCAGTAACCCCTCAGCAATATAGTAACAGGTTTTTATCTAAAATAAGGAGTATATTAAGTTTTCAGAAAAGCTGCTTATAAAACCAAGTCGTTTCTTTCAAGATCATAATGGATTTGTACTCTATTTCTATACCTGAATCTCCCGACAGCAGGATGAATCTTTATTTTACCCGATTGCAGTATTTCCGGTTTCTCCGCTTCGAATTCTTATACACTGTTCAAGATTGGTGACAAAAATTTTCCCATCACCAATGTTCCCTGTACGTGCACCCCTGATTATAGCTTCAACTGTTGGTTCTACAAAAGTCTCATTAATCCCAATTTCGATTCTAACCTTTTTCAGCAGGTTTACTTCAATATCCACACCACGATATGATTCGTGATATCCCATCTGTTGACCGCAACCGAGTGCATTAGTAACTGACATTTTGGTTACACCAGTTTTAAACAATTCCTGTTTTATATCGTTTAATTTATGGGGCTGTATATATGCAATAATTAGTTTCATTGTATCTCCTCCTTATTCTACTGTGTTGTGAAAATCTGGAATCCGGCGTATGCTTCAGATCCATGCTCACCAATGTCCAGTCCCTGTAATTCTTCCTTTTCCGTTACTCGTAAGCCAATTGTCTTTTTAATAATGAAGAATAGAAGCATACCGCCTCCAAATGCCCATACAAAAATAGAAAAAATACCTATAGCCTGTATCCCAAGCTGACTGAATCCTCCACCATAGAATAGTCCTTTAATATTACCGGTATTAGCAAAAAAACCTACTGCAAGAGTTCCCCAGGCTCCACAAACACCGTGGACTGACACTGCACCAACAGGATCATCAACATGAAAAACTTTATCAATGACCTCTACAGAGATAACAACAAGGATCCCCGCTATAAGACCAATGAGAATTGAACCAGTCGGAGTTACAACTGCACATCCGGCAGTAATAGCTACCAACCCTGCAAGGGCTCCATTCAATGACATTGACGGATCAGGCTTTTTAAACCAAATCCACGATATTACCATGGACATAACAGCGCCGGCAGAAGCCGCAAGAGTTGTTGTTACTGCAATTGCTCCAATACCGGGATCAGTACCGGACAGAGTGCTGCCGGCGTTGAAACCATACCATCCAAACCACAGGATAAAAACACCTAGTGCTGCCAGGGGCATGTTGTGACCTGGAATTGCTCTGGTTTCTTTCTTTCCATTAATTTCAAAATACTTTCCCCTCCTTGCACCAAGAAGAATTGCTCCTGCCAGTGCAATCCAACCACCCACAGAGTGAACTACTGTGGAACCTGCAAAATCATAAAATCCTATGCCAGTTAGCCATCCGTCACTGTTCCATATCCAATGCCCGCTAATTGGATATATCAATGCAGAAACAAAAATACTGTAGACAAGATAGGAAGAAAATTTAGTTCGCTCAGCCATTGCTCCCGAAACAATTGTTGCGGCGGTTGCTGCAAAGACGACCTGGAACATCCAGTCCCGGAATACTGTATTATCTGTAGCTTTGAGAAAAAACTGATCGGTTCCTATAATTCCTGAAGCCGATGCACCATACATTATTGCCCATCCTACTGCCCAGTATGCAAGTGCGCCTGCTGAAAAATCCATAAGATTTTTCATTATAATATTATTTGCATTCTTTGCTCTGGTCAAACCTGTTTCCATCATTGCAAAACCGGCTTGCATGAAGAATACCAGAGAAGCTGCCAATACTAGCCAGATCATGTCCAATGCCTGACTATGCAGTTCCAGAGTTTCCGTTATCTCATTTGCGAATAGTTCTGTTGTACCTATCAGAAGTCCTACAATTACAGACAGAATTATACGTTTTACTTTCATCCTTATCTCCTTATATTTTGAAGTTACATTGAATAGAAGCAAGTGGTATGCCAACTATTCTGCAGATATCTTCTAAAGTGTAAAATTACAATCTCTTTGAGCTGGTTCTTAAATTATTGATTATTTACAGTGATTACTTTGCAAGTCTAAGTATATTTGTTATCTATATGCTACGTAAATGTGGGCGTACTAGCAAATACTTACGTTTATGTATGATTATTGGACCATATTTGCAGAGAAGATCCGGTGTACTTTTAAATTTTTCCTTCAATATATTTCCGATTTGGATGAGGAAAGCTTATGTGTGCCGATTGGAAATGTTTGGATCTGTAGAAAGATCACTTTTAGCTGAAAATTTAAGTATTCCTGACTACTTTAGCATATCGATAGTGGCTGTTCTTTCTCTACGGAACTGACTTGTATAAAGAGTGTAGTAGTGGCCTTTCTTTTTAAGCAGTTGAGAATGGGTTCCCTCCTCTTCTATACTGCCATCTTCAATTACCAGGATTCTGTCTGCGTCCTTAATTGTTGATAATCTGTGGGCAATAATTATACTTGTTCTCCCCTCAAGGAGGGCGGATATCCCTTTCTGAATGTTTTTTTCTGTCAGTGTATCTATTGAGCTTGTGGCTTCGTCCATAATCAGGATATCCGGGGATGCCAGAATTGCTCTTGAAAGGGATATAAGCTGCTTTTGTCCATGAGAGAGAAGTGTTCCCTCTTCTCCTACAACCGTGTTCCACTTTTCAGGAAGGGACATAATCATATCATAGGCATTTGATGTCCTTGCTGCATTTACTATTTCAGTAAAATGAGCCCCGGGTTTTCCATACTCAATATTTTCCAGTACGGTCCCTGCGAAAAGATGGGGTTTCTGTAGAACCACGCCGATTCTTCCCTGAAGTGCTTTCTGGGTGTACTCGGTATAATCTGTTCCATCGATATAAATTTTACCCTTTACAGGTTCATAATACCTGGACAGGAGGCTTGCAATTGTTGTTTTCCCTCCTCCTGTTGGGCCTACTATGGCAATAGTCTCGCCTGAATTTATTTTCAGGTTGAAATTGGTTAAAACAGGGTTATCCTCTTTGTAATAGAAACTGACATTTTCAAATTTTACTTCCCCCTTAAAAGATGCAGACTTTTTTGCATAGGGGGTTTCATTAATGTCAGACGGAGTATCAAGAAGCCCGAAAACCCGTTCTGCAGCTGCAATAGACTGCTGCATGCCACTGAAAACTCTGGCAAGATCCTGAATTGGCCAAAGCATAAAAGTTATAAAACCAATAAAAGCCCGTAGTCCTCCTATGGTCATTACTCCCAGTTCAATCTGCCACCCTCCAAACCAGAGAATAGCTCCAAGTGCAAGGGTAATAACAAGCTGAACTGCCGGCAGGAAAAGTGCAGAGAGCCAGGCTGCTCTGTAGGACGTATGATACATCTCTCCTGTCAGCCCTCCAAAATTTCTTAAATTTTCCTTCTCTCTGGTTAAAGCTTTTATTATTTTTACACCTGTAAAGCTTTCATTGTAAGCAGCTGTAATTTTTGAGTTAAGTGAACGTACTTTTCTATATTCTCCCAGAATGTGAATTTTAAATCTTGCTGCAATAAAAATTAGAAGAGGAAGAATTACTGTCATAATCAGTGCAAGATAAAGGTTTATTGCAAGCATAAATATAAGAGCAATGGAAATATTAAAAAATGCCCATATTGTATCCAGGAGCATCCATGTTGCCAGATCTGCCATTTTTTCGGTATCTGAAGTTATACGGGAGAGTAGCCATCCTGTGGATGATCTGTCAAAAAAAGAGAAAGATAGTTCCTGGACATGGTTAAACAGTTTTTCTCTCAGATCATACTGCATCCATTCTCCCAGGCGTCCTGCGCAATAGATAAAAATAAAAAAACTGATGCTGTTTAGAAGGTAGACAAGGCCGAAAATTTTACTGTAGTAAATAACTTTATCAAGATTATTAACCATAATTCCATTATCAATAATTAATTTTGTAATATAGGTTCCCAGGCTGTCCAGAAATGCTGTAAACGCAATTGCAGTAGTAAAGCCGGCAAGAAGTTTCCAATGTGGTTTTGTAAGTTTTAGTATTCTTATTATTGTATTCTTTTTTATATCTTTCATATATTATTCCTTAAAATTTGCAAGAGCCAGTTCTTTTTTCAGTTCCTCTTCAATCTCGGTCTGAAGAATAAATACCTGTTTGTAGAAACCGTCAATTTTCACCAGATCATGATGTGTCCCTTCCTGAATAATTGACCCTCTGTCCATAACCAGAATCCTGTCCGCTATTTTCAGGGTTTGTATCCTGTGGGCAATAATAAATGTGGTCCGCCCTGTCATTAGTTTTTCCAAAGCTTTTTTAATTTTTTCTTCAGTTTCTGAATCTACTGCAGATGTTGAGTCATCCATAATAAGTATTGAAGGATTTTTGAGGATTGTTCTCGCAATGGTGATCCTTTGTTTTTGGCCTCCCGAGAGGGAAACTCCTTTTTCTCCAACCATTGTGTCATACCCATCCTTGAGTTTCATAATTGAGTCATGGATTGCAGCAGCTTTGGAAGCTTCTGTAATTTCATCCATAGAGATTGCTCTTTCCAGACTGTAACAAATATTTTCTTTTATAGTAGTGGAGAAAAGAAAGGGTTCCTGTTCAACAATACCTATGTTCTTTCTAAGAAAATATCTGCTGTAATTTGTAAGAGGTCTCCCGTCAAGAAGGATTTGTCCTGTTTGATAGTCATAGTTTCTCGGGAGAAGATTAACCAGTGTCGTTTTACCAGATCCTGTAGACCCAACAAGGGCTATTTTTTCTCCCGGATTACATTTAAAAGAAATATTATTAAGAACCGGTATATCTCTGCTGTATGAAAATGATAGATTATTAATTTCCAGTTTTCCTTTTATAAGCTCATTCCCGACGATTGTTCCGGAATGAATATCTTCCTGCTCAACTTTCATAATTTCATTAATTCGATTAAATGATACTATGCTTTTTGAAAGTTCGGTTATTGTCCGTCCCAGTTCCTGAAGAGGCCAGATCAGGGCATTAACCATGGAGGAGAACGCAATAAACGTTCCTAGAGTCATAGTTCCTTCAATAACCATTACTGCACCAGTGAAAATTGTTAATACAAACTGCATACCGCAGATTGTATGTGCAATTGGCCAGTAAAGAGTATGTCTAATAAGGAGAGTCATTCCCTTTTTTTTCTGTTTCTCATTAATTTTTTTAAATCGTTCTTTTTCCCAATCCTGCCTGGCAAAGGAGCGGACAACCCTGATCCCTGATAAATTTTCCTGTATTTTGGCAGTCATTTTCCCCTGATGATCCTGAAAATCATCATAGGCATTAAAGATAAGACGGAAGAAGAATATGGATATAAAAGCAATAAGGGGAACTGCAATAATCGAGAGGAGTGCGAGTTTAGTATTTAGCACCAGCAGGATAATAAAATTTATTATAAACAGAAAAATAATTCTGGATATACCGGGGATTTGTTCTGCGAAAAAGCGTCTGACTGCATCCACATCAGAGGTCGACCTCTGGACGAGTTCTCCTGTTTGAGCATTATCATGATATTTAAATGGAAGGTGCTGTATATGGTCATAGATCTGGTTACGGATATTTCTGGCAACATTTTCCGAAACTTTTGCCTTGCCTTTTCCCTCTATAAAACTGAAAAGAGCTCTAAGGAGTGAAACTCCAACAAAAAACAGAGTGAATAGAATTATAAGAGTCATTCCTCTGTATTCCAGAATAATATTATCAATTAAATGACGAATAATTAAATTCCCTGCTGATTCTGCACCAATTTCAGCAGCGATTGCTGCAAGGACTCCTATATATAGTCCTTTTGATTCTGATATAAGCAGAAACATCTGCTGCAATTTTTCTTTATATTTTTTCAAAGCATCCGGCCTCCTGTACCGGGTTCCCTGAGGTAACTTCCTTAATGAAGCCCCCTTTTTTCTTTTTGAAAATAAAACTCTGATTCCTCTATTTCTTTCTGAATTAAATAATTAGTAGAATTGCCGCAAGAGCTGTTAAAGCTCCCAGGCTGTAGTTGAAAATTTTTCGGAACTTTTCATTTTTCAGTTTTTTGCCAATAATTGTACCAAACAGTGTCCAGACAGATGTTGCTGGAAATCCAACAAGGTTAAATATAAGAATTACATATATGGCTGTTACTACAAATAGATCTCCTTTAATTGTATAAACAGACATTGATGTTATTGCCATCATAACTGCTTTGGGATTAACTATCTGGAATAGAGCCGCCTGTAAAAAAGAAAATGGTTTGGCAGCTTTACCCTCTTTTATACTGTTTCCTGATCTCATTATTTTTACTGCCAGGAAGAGCATATAGGTGACACCAATTATTTTCAGTATGGTTTCCATGATAGGATAGAGTTCAAATATCTGCTTTAAACCAAGGGCACTTAATATCATGAGAGTCGAAAATCCAAACCAGATACCAGCTAAGTGGGGAAGAGTTCTTCTATACCCAAAGTTAGCTCCGGAAGCAGTGACCATTATATTATTGGGACCGGGAGTAATACTCATGGAAAAAGTAAAAATGAAAATTGGTAGTAAATAGGTAAAGTTAATCATATTTCCTGCATTTAATCATTTTATTGAAGTAATTGAAAGGGTACAGAAAAACTGCTCAAAAATTATGATTATTTACATAAGTTGTGAATTCTCACACAGTCTAAGTGCAAAAAGCTTTAGGCTGTAGTTGAGATTTTATCATAATTATGATAAAAATATGGTAAAAATGGAGGAAGACGATGCAGCAGATAAGGCCCGTTTCAGATTTACGTAATAATTTTGCAGATATTTCAAAAATTGTACATGAGACATCAGAACCAGTTTTTTTAACAAAAAATGGGTATGGCGATATGGTCGTAATGAGTTTTGAAGCTTTTGAAAGAAAAAAATTTGAAAGTGAAATTTATTTTAGTTTGAAGGAAGCTGAACTGGAGGCAAAATCTACCAATAAGCGGTATTCTCATGATGAAGTATTCTCAGACTTAAGGTCAGGTTTATCATCCAGGATGAATAAAAAAAATGTATGAGTTAAAATATCTTCCTTTAGCGGTAAATGATTTACATGGAATAATAGATTACATTAGTAATACTTTAAAGGCACCGAAGGCTGCCATAGGTTTGCTGGATGATCTTGAATCCTCTATATCCAGACTTCAGAAATTCCCATTTTCATGCAAACTCTATCAATCTGTAGAACTTCTGGAAACGGAATACAGGATGTTGTCAGTAAAAAATTATCTTGTTTTCTATGTTGTAGTTGATCATGTAGTGGAAATACACAGAGTTGTTTATGCAAAAATTGATTTCGGAAAAATTATTATGAAGGAATAAATTATCTTTATGTATTTGTTGTTTTAGATAAAATGGTGCAATAAAAAATAATAAATGAGAATTATTATCTGATCTGTATTAATAAATTCCTTGAAGCAGTTTATTTTCCCGCCTATTATTAAATAAGGGTAGGCTGATATGAAAAAGTTAGGAATCTTTCTCCTTCCATTTTTTTTACTAATATTATGAAACCATGTAGTCTCCTTTTATGTCAAAATCTTAGATTGAAAACTAGAGAAACATTAATTGCTTTCGGATTGATTTCAGTTTCATCTTTACCACGTTATGAAAAATAGTCTTTCCAGTACAAATTCTTTATATTTGCAGGAAGGGGTAAATTCTTAGAGCAGTTAGTTAGCAGATAACCGCTATTTTCCTGGCCGCTTAATTCAAGCCAATATTGAAGATTTTTATAAAACAGGGGCTTAATAGTTGAAGATAATTTTATTTCAAAAGGAGTAATCTCGCCATTTACAGGCATAATCAGATCTATTTCTTGTCCTCCCTGCGAACGCCAATAGTACATTTCGGGTTTAATACCTCTTGCATATTCCTTTTTGACCATTTCTGAAATTATTGCATTTTCAAAGATAGCACCAGCCATAGGACCATTTGATAAAAAAGTTTCATTTTTAATACCTATTAGATAGTTAACAAGGCCAGGGTCAAGAAAATAAATTTTAGGTGCTTTAATAAGTCTTTTCCCATAATTTTTATAAAAAGGGGGAAGGAGAAAAATTATGTAGCTTGCTTCTAAAATTGAGACCCATCTTTTTACAGTAGGAACACTTATTCCTAAGTCATTTGCAATAGTGGAGTAGTTTAGCTGTGTCGCAGTTCGAGATGCAAGAAGGCGTATAAACTGCTCGAAATCGCGTAAATTATCGATATTCATTAAGCTTCTAACATCTCTTTCAAGATAGGTTTGAAGATAGCTTGAGTACCACAAGTCTTTATTTACACTTTCATTCAAAAGAGGTTCCGGATAGGAACTTTCCAGCAAAAAAGGTACTAACTCTTTTTGTTTTTTCCTTTCTGAGTATGTGAATGTTGGCAGAGCTAATATTGCTGCTCTTCCAGCAAGAGATTCGGATATACTTTTCATTACAGAAAATTGCTGAGATCCTGTAATAAACCAATTACCGGGAGTTCTGTCCCTGTCAATTAAAATTTTGATAATTTGAGCCAATTCAGGCATATACTGTATTTCATCGATTATCACAGGCTTTTTTGCTGATTCAAGATAATCCAGTGGATTTTCTGAGATGAGCGCTCTAAAGTTTGGATCATCCAGTGTAAGGAAAGTCCCATATTTAATAAAATTTTTTAAAAGTGTAGTTTTTCCCGATTGTCTGGGACCGGAAATTACTATTGCAGGAAAGGTTTTTACTGCTTCTGTTATAATATTTTCAATTATACGTCTATAGTACATAGTCTATTTTAAGATGCCGTATGAAATATGTCAATGGTAATATGCCTGACTGATTTAATATGTAGTATTAAATTGGTCATTAAAAACATATTTGGACCAATTCCCCTCTATCAGGTGACCCCAATTCACCCACCCGGGTGATATAAAATTACCAGGGTTAGATAGATGCTTAAACCATAACATAACTATGGAGGCGTTCTTCTGAGAAATCAACAAGGAAAGGATCTTACAATTTTATTGCTGTTTATTTTAGTAACAATTACAGCAGCATTTCAAATACCAAAAATTCACGTGGACAGTTCCACAGATGCATTTATTCCAAAAAATAATGAAATTACCCTAATTGATAAAGGAATTGAAAAAGAGTTCGGTGCTATGAATTCCATAATAATGGGTGTCAAAGTAAATTTTGGAACAGTACTTGAACCTGAAATTCTAAAATTAATTGATGAAATAACAAAAAAACTCGAAGCATCGGATAATGTTAAACAGGTTATGTCCATAACCAATATGGACTATATTAAAGGAACAAGTGATGGGATGGAAGTTGTTCCTGTTTTGGAGGATCTGTCACCGGGCTCTATTAAAGAATTAAAGAAACGATTAATAGACTGGCATGATGTCTATGGAGGGACTTTTATATCTTCAGATTTCAGACTTAGTGCTATTATTATTCAGCCTGCTTCAGGATATGAGGCTTTGGTCAACAGAGCTATATATGAACTGACTACAAGTCTTGCAGCTGAATATACAAGTGCAAATATTTCTTTTCCCATTGCAGGTCTACCATTTATTTCAGAAGAAATATCAAACAGTATAATGTCTGATCTTATATGGCTTATCCCTGTAGCTTCCCTCTTAATACTTGGGATACTGTTCTTAAGTTTTAGAAAAATAGAGGGAGTCCTTTTCCCATTAATAGGTCTGGCTGTCGGGGTTGTCTGGGTAATGGGTATTGTGGGGTTTTTAAACATAACCTTTACCATGGCAACAATTCTTGTCCCTGTGCTGCTTCTTGTCGTAGGAAGTGCTTACGGAATACATGTAATGAGCCATTTCTATGAGAATATAAACCATAAATTAGGATTTTTGGATTACCAGACTGTAGAAAGCGTTATTGGTAAAAGTATAAAAACAATTACTCTTCCGGTTATTTTGGCAGGTCTGACAACTGCCGGAGGTTTTATCTCTCTGGTTTCAAGCCCTCTTGGGCCTTTCCGAACCTTTGGAGTTCTTAGTGCGGTCGGGGTTGTTTGTTCTCAGCTTTCGTCTTTAGTATTAATTCCTACCCTTCTTAGGCTAAGGTATAGGAAAGGGATTGATACAGAAAAATATCACCGGATAAAGAATAAAGAGAGTCGTACCAAAACAACAGCCGTCTTTGTTTTGCTTGAAGATATTGTCCTAAAGAGAAAATGGATAATTTTACTCTTTTCAATTGCCCTGTTCGGAATAACAATTGGACTTCTTCCAAAAATTACAGTTGGAACGGACAGTGTTAAATTTTTTACTCCCAATAGCAGAGTTGTAAAAGATATCAATATTTTCAATAAAGAATTGAGCGGAAGTAACTTTATATCTGTTATGATAAATGCCCCGGA
>JAJRQE010000002.1 GCA_024280415.1 Spirochaetota bacterium
AAATTCATTATCCATATTCGAAACTTCTCACTAAATGTCAGAGTTTTCTCTTCCGAAAGGGCAATATTAAATTCTAGTTTACTTAAAGCCTGCTCAAGTGGAGTCAAAATGGTTGCAATAACTTTAACAGTATCCATCAACAACTTCCGGTAGTTAATATCCTTCTTCTCCTCTCTTTTAGAATCTTCAACTTTCAACTTGTTCAGAACTTCAGCTCTGAGGGATTCGCCTTCCGGTTCACTTTCTTCTTTAAAAATTTCTTTGATCAGTTCTGAATAGAAGGGAATCCCCTTCCCCAGAATCTTAACAAAATTCCTTTTTATGGTAAATAAAACATTATCCGGATTTGTCTGCATATTCTATCTGGAAATACCCAAAGTCTCAATTAAATTGATACGAATATCATACTTATACTTCTCTTTCTGATAGGTAAAAATATTTTTCGAGATACCTACAATTTCTCTACTTATTTTTCCAAGGCGGGTTAATGAATCTTTAAGAAGTCCTGTAGACATATTGTCAGTTCCCTGGACAACTTTACCTACCAACTCTGCAAATATTTTTGTATTTACTGCCGTTGAAGCCTCTGACAGCTTCTCCCATTTAACCCAGTTTATTAGAGATATTATTTTTTTAATCTGGACATAGTTATGTAATTGGTACTGAATTCATAAAACGAGTTTAAAAAATCAAGCTGTGAATCATACATGGATAAACGCTGGCTCATCTGGTTAATCTTATCCGAATCTAAAATATTTTCTGCAGAGGGAGGAGTAATTTCTGATATTTTCTGATCATACTTGTATGGATCTTCAGAAATTAACCCCTTTTTCAGAAATGTATTATATATGCCCTCGTAGGCACTGGTAAATAATCTTATTTTCTCTTTCAGGACCGTCATCTCTCTTTTTTCAAGCTCTTCACGTTTCTTTTCGAGAGAGATCTCAAGTGTGGTTAAATAATCATTTCCAGCTTCCATTATAGAGACATTATCGTTTAAAATTGTTAATCTTTCAATCAAAACAGGAGTACTTATGGGTAAAATTGACAGATTTGCACCAGAGAAGCTGATAATAGCTGTTCTGATCAGCAAATTAGAAATGTATAATTCTCTTGTAGCCGATCTGGAAAATCATTTTGGTCCTGTTGACTATACCAGCAGTTCCATAGATTTTAAATTTACCCACTACTACAATAATGAAATGGGTAAAGAGATTAAGAGACTCTTTTTATCATTTAACGAACTCATCTCCCCGGATACACTTTCGGATATAAAAATTACAACAAACAAAATCGAAAAGAACTTTACAGTTAAAGGAAACAGAAAGATCAATCTTGATCCTGGAATGCTCTCTTTAAAAAGGTTTGTTCTTGCCACTACCAAAGACAACGGACATAGAATCCCCCTGCAGAAAGGAATCTTCGGGGAAGTAACTCTGCTCTTCATGAATAAAAATTTCAGCTCCCTCCCCTGGACCTATATTGATTACCAGTCCGAAGAATATTCCGGTATTCTAAAAGAAATTCGGAATATCTACAAAAACAATCTAAAAATGCTGAAGCAGGAACACAAATAGATGAGTACTAAGAAATATGAAGATATTTCTAATTATTCTTATAACACTTTTATCCGGGTGTGAATTATTTACAGATTTCAGAACTGTAACAGTATCGCTTCCAGCCAGATTACCTCCCTGGTTTATTGGTACAAATCAGGATGTAAAAATTGTTTATCCGGGAAAATTCGGAGAAATTGAAAGTTTTACTATTCCATGGACAGAAAGTATCAAAATAATTATTGCAAAAGGAAACTGTATCCCTGTAGCCTGCTACCCTTCGGGATTCTTAAAACCTGCCGGAGGAATACTTCCCTTTGATTCCACTGATAATTCTCAGCTACAGTTAATATGGGAAAACGGATTTTCTGCAGATCTTCTGCTGGGAATAATGGCAAAAGGAGTTTCCCTTGAGAATTTGAATATAAATAAACTGCTGAAGGAGATCAATAATCAGTCCACAGGGGATCCATGGGCAATTGATAAGAATATCCTGGAAGATGCAATACTCTACAGCAACTTATCAGTTTATAAGATAAGACAGGCTGAAACTCTGGATATTTCTATTCCGGTTTTAGGGTTGTGGGTTTCTGATAATCCTTTCTATCCGGACATTTCTTCGAATACAGAGGGGATAATCGTGGTGGAGGGGATTTATACTGGTTTACACAGATTTAAGAATATGAAATCAAAAAAGTACCTCGATATCCTGATAGATACCGAGGGGTTTGAATATATTACCTCACAACAATATTGACAAGTTTATCAGGAACAACAATTACCTTTACGATTATTTTGCCATCTGTATATGATTTAATCTTTTCGTTTTCAAAAGCAGCTTTTTCAGTATCATCTTTAGAAGTACCTGCAGGGAGTTCAATCTTTGCCCTTACCTTACCATTAACCTGTAATACAACTTCAAGAACAGATTCTTTTACAAGCTCTTCTTCCCACCTGGGCCATGATTCATAGGCAAGGGAATCTTTATGCCCAAGCTTTTCCCACAGCTCCTCCCCAATATGGGGTGCATAAGGGGAAAGGAGAAGAACAAAGGGTTCCCAGATCTTCCGGTATAAAACAGGGCTTTTGAATACTTCATTTATAAAAATCATCATCTGGGCAATCGCCGTATTAAACTCAAGGTTGGATGTATTTACAGATACCTTTTTAATAGTCTGATGAAGAACTTTCAGAAGCTCAGGAGTTGGTTCATCATTGGTAATTTCTCTCTCACTGACCCTCCAGACTCTGTCCAAAAATCTGTGAACACCTGCTGTGCCTTTAGTTGACCATGGTTTTGAGACTGTTAACGGCCCCATAAACATCTCGTACAGACGCATAGTATCAGCACCCAGTTCATCAATTATTATATCTGGATTAATTACGTTTCCCAGAGACTTGGACATTTTAATGCCCCCTTCGCCAAGAATCATTCCCTGATTAATTAACTGCTGGAAAGGTTCATCCTGACTTACAACTCCAATATCAAACAGAACTTTGTGCCAGAACCTTGCATACAGAAGGTGAAGAACAGCATGTTCAGCACCACCAACGTAGAGATCCACAGGCATCCAGTAATCAATTTTTTCTTTGGATGCAAGTTCTTCAGTATTATGGGGATCGAGGTAACGCAGATAATACCAGCATGACCCAGCCCATTGAGGCATGGTGTTAGTTTCTCTTTTAGCTTTCCCAGCACATTTAGGACATGTTGTATTAACCCATTCATCTATTGCTGCCAGAGGAGATTCTCCAGTTCCGGTTGGTGTATAACTATCTACTTCAGGAAGTGTCAGAGGAAGATCCGCCTCGTTCAAAGGAACTATGCCGCAGCTGTCACAATGAACCAGAGGAATTGGTTCCCCCCAGTATCTCTGTCTGGAAAAAACCCAGTCTCTAAGCTTATAGTTTACTGCTGTATTTCCTAAATTACGTTCATTAAGCCATTTAATTGCAGCTTCTATACCATCTTTTTTACCAAGGCCATTAAGGAAACCGGAATTAACATGTTCTCCCTCTCCTGTATGGGCTTCTTTCTCTACATCTCCACCCTTTAATACTTCGACAATGGGAAGATCAAACTGTTTAGCAAACTCCCAGTCCCTGGTATCGTGGCCCGGAACGGCCATAATTGCACCGGAACCGTAGGATATTAGAACATAGTCTGCAATCCAGACAGGAATTTTCTCATTATTTATTGGGTTAACTGCGTAAGCTCCGGTGAATACACCGGACTTATCCTTGGCAAGATCTGTTCTTTCAAGGTCGGACTTCTTGCTTGCCATTTCAATATAATTATCTACAGCCGCCAGTTGTTCCGGAGTGGTAATTTTATGAACCAGATCATGTTCAGGGGATAAAACCATATATGTTGCACCGAATAAGGTATCCGGTCTGGTAGTATATACCTCAATTATATCGTCACTTAATTCCAGAGAAAACCTGACATTTGCACCTTCACTTCTGCCAATCCAGTTTCTCTGCATTGCTTTTATGGCATCTGTCCAGTCAAGTTTATCTATATCAGAAAGGAGTCTGTCGCCATAGTCAGTAATTTTTAAAATCCATTGTCTAAGATTTTTACGACTGACTTCTGTATGACACCTATCACATTTACCATCTTTAACTTCTTCATTGGCAAGGCCAGTCATACATGAAGGGCACCAATTAATGGGTGCCTTGGATTCATAGGCCAGGCCTTTTTCATATAGTTTTAGAAAGATCCATTGAGTCCATTTATAGTATTCAGGTGTATGGGTGGAAACCTGCCGATCCCAGTCATAACTGAAACCAATAGATTTTATTTGTCTCAGAAATCCTTTAATATTTTCCTCAGTGGCTATTCTGGGGTGGGTACCTGTTTTTATAGCATAATTCTCTGCAGGTAAACCAAAAGAATCGAATCCCATGGGATGCAGCACATGATAACCTGCCATTCTAAGATAACGGCAATGTATATCTGTTGCAGTATAACCTTCAGGATGCCCCACATGAAGCCCCTGACTGGAGGGGTATGGAAACATATCGAGAATATATTTCCTCTTCTCTTTCGGTACTGAGGGATCTTCTGTAACCTTAAAAGTTTTATTTTCTTCCCAGTAATTCTGCCATTTCTTTTCTATCTCTGTAAACGGGTATTTGCTCATAAAAAGGATAATACCGCCAGAAATGGTTCTGGTCAACGGTAGTTCATCCCTTAAAAAAATCTATTAAAAGCTTACTAAATTCTTTCTCATCCATATCACTCAATTTTCCCAATTTTTTTAGTATCATAGTTTTATCAATAGTAGCAAACTTCATTCTTATTATTGAAGGTTTAGGGAAATTAGATTTTTCCCACTCTTTAATTATATAATCTCCAATACGAAATTTTAAATCCATTTTGCTTGTAATAAATGCAATTACAACATCAGATCCAACATTATATTTGTCAGGAGATATAATTAATGCAGGCCGTTTTTTATTTGCTGATAAATTGGTAAAAGGAAAGGGAACCAGGATAACCTCCCATTTTTTATAGGTCATTGTAAATTTCATCCTCTTCGTTGTCCCATTCCATAAAGGATTTCTCTGACATTTTTAGAATTTCATTTAGATTCTCTTTTTCAGACAGTTCTTTTATTCTTTCTCTGTTATCAGCAATGTAGTCTTCAATAAGTTCTGACACAATACCTCCCATACTCTTTCCCTCAAGAGATGCAATTACCTTTAATGCTTTTCTCCTGGAGTCATCTATTCTAATACTCATAACACCCATTATTCCTCCTCCTGTAATTTTACCTACATGTAGTATACTATACTTTCCTTATTTTTCCAATTATTGCTGATTTTTCCTGCCTGTGATAGAATAATTATAGTTCAGCATATCCGGAGGTTTGTTATGGAAACATCA
>JAJRQE010000105.1 GCA_024280415.1 Spirochaetota bacterium
ATAAAATGCTTTGTCAATACGATCAAACAATTCATAATATACAAGTTTGACTGGTAAATGTTTTTTTGTGAAATTAGCACCATTCCCACTACTATGTTGGAAAAATCGTTTGGCTAAATCCCTTGTACTACCTGTATAGTAATACTTTCCTTCACATTCCAGAATATACATATACCCTTTCATATTTTACAGTACTGTCAAATTCTAATTCCTGCTTCATTCAGTTGGTTTTTTCCCTTCCCATTCAGACCTTTTCAGGTTAATAATGGTGCTGATAACGGAGGAAAGAATGGTTGAAAATGTATTTATTCTGGCAGGGGGATCTGGCACAAGGCTGTGGCCTGCTTCAAATAGAGATAACCCTAAGCAGTTTCTTGAGGTCAAAGATGGCAAGTCTCTCCTTCTTCTTACACTGGAAAGAGCTCTCTCCCTGTCTGATAGTCTTCAGGTATATATAATAACCCTGAAAGATCAGATGGAGGGGATTATTAAAGAATGTTTAAAGCTGGAGAAAGGAACAAATCGTGTTTTTGTTCTTCCCGAACCAGTTCCCAGAAATACAGCACCTGCAATTGCAGTGTGCACAAGTTATTTAATTGAGGCGGGAAGGGGAGAAGAGACAGTTCTTGTATTGCCTGCAGATCACCTTATCGAACCTCCGGAAAGATTCAAAGAGAATGTCGAAAGTGCCTGCAGTCTGGCATCGAGAGGATATCTTGTGACCTTTGGTATAAAGCCTGCATATCCTGCTACAGGTTACGGTTATATTGAAGCCGGAGATGAAGAGCTGGATGGGTATAGGGTAAATTCTTTTAAAGAGAAACCTGACAGGAAAGGTGCGGAAGATTTTATTAATGCAGGTAACTACTACTGGAACTCCGGTATGTTTCTCTTTAGTTCCAGTCGTTTCTGGGAGGAGCTTTATAAAGGATCCTCTGAAATCGCCTCGTGCTTTAAAGGAATTGGAAAAAACTCTTCCGGAACTCTTCTTAATGGTATTAATGTAATAATGGATAATTTTGAAGTGGATGCAATCTATAAAAAATCTCCAAAAGATTCTATCGATTACGCAGTTATGGAAAAATGTACACAAACTGCTGTTGTTCCTGCATCTTTTAGCTGGAACGATATAGGAAGCTGGGATGAAATGGCAGATCTGCCTGAAAATAGCGGTTCTTCGGGAGCTTCTTCATTGTTCAGTATCGAGTCGGAAAACAACTATGTTCTTTCAGATATTCCAGTTGTCCTGTGCGGTGTTAAGGATCTAATGGTTATTCAGAAAAATGGCTCAGTTCTTATATGTAAAAAGGGGGAGGGGCAGCTAGTCAGGGATGCTGTGGAACTTATAAAAGATCAAAACCGCTTGGATCTGTTGTAATCCAAATGTAATATGATATTATTAACATCAACCGGAGATTTATTATGCCAATTCCAGCAGAACATGAAAAATTTACCTACAAAGATTATCTCAGATGGCCGAAAAATGAGAGGTGGGAATTAATCTATGGAGAAGTCTGGGATATGTCTCCGGCACCTACCCGGAAGCATCAGAAAATCTCAGGGAAATTATTCTTTCAAATTGAAGATTATCTGAAAGAAAAGGATTGCGAAGTTTACAGTGCACCCTTTGATGTAAGATTACCCGAAACCGAAAAAGATGATGATAAAGAAACATATACAGTAGTCCAGCCGGATCTTCTTGTTGTATGTGATAAAACTAAACTTGATAATGCAGGTTGTAAGGGGGCTCCTGACTGGATCCTTGAAATTCTTTCTCCATCAACAGCAGTAAAAGATCTTAGCAATAAATACAAACTGTATGAGGAAAAAGGTGTAAAAGAATATTGGATTATTGATCCGGCAAATAGTTTTCTTACAGTATATCTACTGGATTTATCTGGAAAATATTTCCGATCAGGTGTATTCAGTGCAGACAGCCGGGTGAAGTCAGCTGTACTTCCGGATCTGGTCATAGATCTTGAACCTGTATTTGCAGACAAATGAGAACTTGTTTACCGCCGATGCCAGCTGCTCAGTGAACTAAGTGAAGCGCCGGACACAAACCACTGCAATCAATCCCGGTCATTGAGCGTAGCCGAAGTGCCGGGATGAATCTTTAGCCACTCCTTTTCACGCTCAAGGAAAGAGATAATTCTTCTGGAAAATGCCTTTGCTGTTTCCATACCGGTTGTATCGAAGGGTGCAATATTTGTATATTCCCTTCGTTCTTTATTAACCAGATTCAGCAGCTCCTGTTGCTCCTTTGTTAGTGAGAGGAGAATTTCTCTTGTATGAAATTTTTCATTTTTTGCAAATACCAGAGTGGAAAGCAGTCTGGAATAAGCTTCAATCTGAAGGAGAAAAAACTTACCCATTGGTTTAAAATCGAACCGCAGCAAAATATTGGAGTGAATAACAGTTTTAATTTGTTTAGCAGTGTTATCGATCAGTTCATTGTATGCTTCTCTCATTTTTGTGACCTGCTCGGCCAGAATTATATCAAAATTCTTCTTTAAGGCTGCCTTTTTTTCCTTGGGAACCTTTAATGTAAGGTCTTTCATTTTTTGTGTTTCATTCTGATAGATTTTTACATGCATAACTATTTTTTTTATAAGGGGATTTTTGTGATTTTCCGGGTTTAACTGTAGTTTCTTCTGTACAAATGCAAGAATTTCTCCAATATCAGGCTGATCCCCCGCCTCTTCCGGTAAATCATGACTTTCTTCGTTTTTTGATTCGGAAATTTTTATTGCCCCTACAGCAATCAGCCGCTGAATAAGGGTTACAGCCAGCAGGGAGCGGGTTCGTTCTATCTGGTCTCTGTAAGATGTCAGAGCCTTTGAATCGTACTGCAGAGACTGAAGGGGTTCCAGAATCAGATTTATAGCAGTCTTTTTAAATTCAAAAAGACTCTCCTCTACAGAAAATTTGAGATTGTGTATTATGCTGTCAAACTCCTTGCTGGAAAACGAGAACAGCTGCATAAGTTTATCGGGGTTGTTGATATTTTCTTTAATATCAAAGAGATCTCTCTTTATTTGTTTCGTTAATTCTTCCATTACCTCCAATTTATCGCCTAAACAGATAATTATCTATATATTTTTAATAAACTTTATATTTTTCTTATAAATTTGAAACAGGAATATGAATTTCCCGGTACTACTGTATAGAGGAAGAAATAAAAAAGTGATATATTTAGATTATCGTTAGAGGGTTAAAGTCAATGGGAGTTCCTGTGTTATCAGAAGAAGAAGTTGAAAAAATCGGTCTTTTCTTAAAGGATCGAATTAGCGGCTGGATAGAGGAGGGAAATATTCTCTCATTCCCTAAAGATGTTTATCTGGCAGAACGGATAGTCAGGGTAGAAGAGGGAATAAAGCATCAGGGTGATCTTATGGAAAAACTGATGTACCAGATGGACAAACGCTTTGAACAGGTAGATAAACGTCTGGAGCAGATGCAGATAGAAATGGACAAACGCTTTGAACAGGTCGATAAACGGTTTGAAGCTATGCAGCACCAGACTGATATAAGGTTTGATTCTGTAGATAAACGTTTTACTCAGCTTCAATGGACAATGGGACTTGGCTTTACTCTTATGGCAGCTCTTATGGGGATTTTTAATTTTTATTAAAAATGTAGCTTTTGCAATTGAACCCTTGACAATTCCACTCAAATTTATATCTTCTTAAGTGTTATCGGTCATGAACCGATAATTCTGTAGGGGCTGTAGGGAATTAAGGTTTTGGATGGTTTTAATTTCTTGACAACTGATATTTTGGTTGTTATACTAGCTCAGACATTAAAGAAAAAGGGATATACCCGGGTCGTTGGCCTGGTCCCTGTAATTTACGGAGGAAGTAAATATGAAAAAAATTGCAATTGCAATTGCTATCATGCTCGCTTTTAGCGCATTTGCTATGGCTGGCGAAGTTGTAGTCTCAGGTAGTGCTACAACAACTTTTGGGTACAATCTCGATGCCTCAACTTACGGACTTACAAGTGACGTTTCTTCAGATGTTTCTATGACAGTCGGTGAAGCTGATGCTGAATCTATGGGAGAAGGTGAATGGTACGGTGTTATTGAACTGACCGGTGCTTCAATTTCTTGGAACAGTGGAAATGGTGCTGAAGGCGATTATGGTTATAATCAGTGGGAAGCAGACGTAGATGGTAATTTCACAATAGATAATGGTGTTGTTGCAATGCCTTTCGCAGTTGTAGCACCAAGTGTAGCTGCAAAAATTACTGATGGTAATCTCTATGCTATGCTCCAGTCAGAAGCTGGTTTTGCAGCAGACTATGTAGCTGGTGTTGATAATGATCCTATGGAATTCACTGCTCCTGCAGTAGCTGGTTCATGGACATTAGGTGGAATG
>JAJRQE010000106.1 GCA_024280415.1 Spirochaetota bacterium
AGTATATGGATCGGGATGTTTGCATCAAATCTTATTGTTGCAGGTTTCAGTCTTATTCTGCTCAGTCGTGGGAAATGGATGTATAGACTTGATTCTGAAGAGATTTAGTCATTTTGTTCGAACCTCCTTCGGACGTTCTCAACTGCTCGATAAATAGAAAAAGATCCCACAGGAAGTGGAATCTCTTTCTTCTGAGGTCTTCAGTTTGTTTAAGTTAACGATCTGTTTTTGGCTTTTTACGCCACTTAGTGATACCTCTTTTAGAGAAGAGCTGTTTTTCAAATTAAAATGTGTAACAGCGTAAAAAGCGTTATACCCCGGAGACGATTCGAACGTCCGACCTGCTGCTTAGGAGGCAGCTGCTCTATCCTGCTGAGCTACCGGAGCACTGTCTGGCTATTCTATGTAAATGACACCCATCTGTCAATAAAGCCTCTGTAAGAAACTTTGCTATTGGATCTTTAGAATTTCGTAAAAATTGAGACTACCGGCTGTATCCGTAATGTATTGGAATTAGAGGGTACAATAAAAAAGTATTTTTACTTCTATTATTTATTATTACTAATAAAGTATGGATAATATCAGACTCTCTTCAATATATATTTTAAACACTCTTTTATTATTGCACCACCACTTCTATGAATTAATAAATATTAATCTAATAATCAATTAGTGATTTTTTTTATTGACGTCAAAGAAA
This sequence comes from Spirochaetota bacterium, assembly GCA_024280415.1. Lineage (GTDB taxonomy): Bacteria > Spirochaetota > Spirochaetia > B11-G9 > B11-G9 > JAJRQE01. The sequence goes on from JAJRQE010000106.1 coordinate 701, forward strand.
TTTGCCTCAATAATATAATACCTATGGTACATATTCTGGTGAATATATATGCATCCTGGATGCCCTTAGAGTAGTTTTACATTAATAAAAGGAGGATTGGGGTAAAGATGCTTTTGTATTCTGTGATTGTGTACTTTAGTGTTTGGGGATAGATCCCGGACAAGATTCATAAACTTTTCAGGAGGCTTTGAAATGAAAAAAAGGAATGTATTAACCACTGTTTTCAGTATTCTGGTGATTCTGGCACTTGTGGTTCCGGTACTGACTAGCTGCAGTGGGAAATCTGCAGAAACAGCCGAGGGGACGGCTGCACCAAAAAAACAATCAGGTGGCGACTTCAGTCCTATGCTGGTCCGGCACTTAATGATTTTGTTGTAAAAAATGCAATTGATGAATTTAATATTGCAGCAAATGGTGAGATGATTATTGATGTTTATACTGCAGATGAGCTGGTACCTCATGGTGAGCTTTTTAGAGCGCTTCAGGAAGGCACTGTAGAGATGGCAGTCAGCGATGATGATTCAATGGCTTCCCCTGTAGATGTATCAGTATTTGCAGCATATTTCCCTCTTGCAGCAAGATATGGACTCGATGTAAATGTACTGTGGGAATGGTATGGACTTAATGAGATCTGGGAGGAAGCATATGCGGAAGTGGAAGGTGTTACCTGGCTGAGTCAGGGCAGCTGGGATCCCTGTAACTTCGCAACTACAAAACCAATCAGATCTCTTGAGGATCTTAAGGGCTTAAGAATGTATATGTTTCCTACAGGCGGAGAATTTATGAAACAGTTCGGTGTTGTTCCTATGGCTCTTCCCTACGAAGATGTTGAAATGGCTCTTCAGACAAACGTTCTTGATGGTGTTGCATGGTCTGGAATTACAGAAGACTATACAGTTGGATGGGCAGATGTTACCAGTTATTATCTGACTAATCCTATTTCCGGTGCATGGTCCGGAGGCTGGTTTGTTAATACCGAAGCATGGGAAGAATTACCTCCGCACCTTCAGCAGCTTCTTAGGCTTGCAATTGATAAGTCGCATTATTTCAGACTTACATGGTACTGGTGGGGAGAAGCCAACTATCGTGTATATGGTGATAAACTGGAACTCACAACTATTCCTGATGATGAGTGGAAGATCGTAGAAGAAGCAGCTTACAAATACTGGGATGAAATTGCAGCAAAAAGTCCCCGTAACAAGAGGGTTGTAGATATTCTGAAAAAATATATTGCAACAATGGAAAAAGCAGGTGCTCCATATAGATACTAATACTATCTGTCTGCTGCCGGAATTAAGAAAATTCAACCAGAGGGTTACCTCCCCTGTCTACCGGGAAGAGTAACCCTCGTTGTTCTAAACTACTTTAAAGGAGGTTCTGTATGGCTGATACAAAGAAGCAAAATATACTCTATCGTGGAATAACTGGCTTTGTCCATTCCGTAGATTCTTTGAGTACCAGAGTCGGCAAATTTGCCATGTATCTGGTTTTTGTCATGATGGCTATTCTACTTTATGAATCAGTTGCAAGACTGTTTTTTAACCGATCCCAACTATGGGCTGTAGAGATGACACAGTTTGTTATGGCTATTTATTATACATTGGGTGGAGCTTATGTTCTTCTCATAGGAGGTCATGTCCGGATGGATCTTTTATTTCATAGGTGGTCACCTAAAAACCAGGCTCTTTCGGATGTCATAACTTTTGCCATCTCAATAATGTATATGGGGGTACTGTGGTATGGAGGCTACAAAGGACTTGCCTACGCAATAAAATACAAGCAGGTGAGTTATTCATCATGGCATCCCTCTATGATCCCTGTAAAATTTCTTATTCAGGTGGGACTTACTCTGATGTTTCTCCAGATGATATCTGAACTTATTAAAAGTATTGCTCAATTAACAGGGAGGGAGATTAAATGAGTTATGAACTAATGGCCATTCTTATGTTTTTTTCAATGGTCACAATGCTGCTCACCGGTCGGCATATTTATGCTGTTATCGGTGGAGTTGCCACCCTTTTTGCACTGTTACTGTGGGGGAAGGGCGGTTCTGGACTTCCCTACCATGCAGTAATTTCGTTACTTAACTGGTATCCTCTCTTAACCCTGCCTATTTTTATATTTATGGGATATATGTTTTCCAAAGCTGGTATTGCAGACGATCTTTACCAGATGATGCATGTCTGGTTTGGACCAGTCAGAGGAGGGCTTGCCATAGGCACAATTGTTCTAATGTCTGTCATTGCGGCGATGAATGGTCTGAGTGTTGCGGGAATGGCAATCGGTACAACAATTGCTCTACCTGAGATGATGAAGCGCAAGTATGATAAGATTCTGGTAACAGGAGTCATACAGGCAGGAAGTTCTCTTGGTATAATGATACCTCCAAGTGTTGTTCTTGTACTCTACGGAATGATTGCACGTCAGCCTGTTGGACGCCTCTGGCTCGCAGGTGTATTCCCCGGACTTCTTTTAACTGCCCTTTTTATAATCTATATTATAATTAGGAGTATTATTGAGCCGGAAATCGGACCTGCCCTTCCACCGGAAGAGCGGAATATTCCCTTTAAGGAAAAGATAACTCTTTTAAAGAGCGGATTTCCACCAATTATAATTATATTTATGATGTCCGGACTTTTCTTTATGGGAGTTACTTCTCTTGTTGAAAGTTCAGCTGTTGGGGCTTTGGCAGTGACTTTAGTTGCCCTGGTAAAGAAAAGATTGACATGGGTAGGCCTAAAAGAGGTTCTTATAGAGACCTTAAGTGTAAGCTGCATGTTTATGTGGGTTATTTTAGCTGCTCTTGCATTTGGTGCCGTTTTTGACGGTCTGGGTGCTGTACATGCAATTAAAAGTCTTTTCCTTAATTATGGCTTTACAAAATGGGGAATCATTTTTATGATGCAGCTCTCATATATTCTTATGGGAATGTTTCTTGACGATACAGCAATGCTTATTATAGTTGCACCTCTTTATGTTCCATTAATTATTCAGCTTGGATTCAGTCCAATCTGGTACGGTATTCTTTACACCATTACATGTCAGATAGCCTATCTTACACCACCTTTCGGGTACAATCTTTTTCTCATGAAGGCAATGGCGCCGAAAGAGATATCGCTTTCGGACATTTATCGTTCTGTCTGGCCTTTTGTTGCGCTCATGGTTCTTGGTCTTGGAATTGTTATGGCTTTTCCAGGTATCGCTACGTGGCTGCCGGATCTGGTTTATACCAAATAAAAATATATATAAAAAAAGAGGCTGTCTGAAAGACAGCCTCTTTTTTTTGTAATCAGTTTCAGTTTAGGAATTAAAAGTTAATTCCGTATTCCTCTGCCAGGAATTTAATGTTATTTCCTGCATTGATATATTTAACACGCCCATATTCATAAAAATCAAACTCAATTTTTGAAACAGTTTTTTGAATAAGACTCCACAGAAACCAGTAGATATCGGGGAAAGGTTTGAACATATCAAAATAGTAAAGGGTTTCATCAAAATTTCTGCCTTCGCAGTAATGTTCAGTAATTTTCAACTCAATATCCCTTGGTACAAGTACCTCCTGAAACAGATCTGCAATATCGTAGTATCTGGGTCCCATCCCTGCATATTCCCAGTCTATAATATACATGGGCTTTTCAAATTTTTCTTTGTACTCATCAGTTACCAGAATAAAATTATCAGCCAGGAGATCATTATGAGTAATAACATAATCACTTTCAGGTATATTGATTTTGGTAATAAGAGTTTTTAAGTTTCCAAGAATACCGCTAATATCAAATTCCGGAAAATCTGCATTTAGATCTGTTAAAATTTTATAAAGTTTCATACATTGTTCATAGGGATTAAATATATGGTCCAGAGTAGCACCGCTGGAATGAATATTACGAATAGGTTCTACTATTAGTTCTCTTAAGTCATCTTTAAGGAAGTCCTCATTTTTAAGAGTGTACCCTCCGGTAATGAATTCAACAATTGTTGCCTTTTGGGAGGGTAAATATTTAATAAGTGATGATGTAATCTTAGCATCTGCCATCTGTTTTAACGCACTTGCTTCCCTGTCTCTGTTAATAAACATTTCAGTTTTATCGCCGTAAATCCTGATTGCAACATCTCCTTCTTTACAGCTTGCTCTGTAAAGAAGGTTTGTTATTCCTCCGCTCAGTATTGAAACTTCTATATCATTACCCTTCCACTCGGGAAGCAGCTCTTTGACAGTCTCAGCTGTAAAATCAGATCTCTTTAAGTTGACTATGTCACTCATAATATTCCTTTTCCGTATAATTAATAAAATGGATAGATTTTATTTGATATATGATAAATGATATATTTTTGTTGTCAAGTCTTTCTTTTTGGGTATATAATTCACCAAAGGATTTTTTACCTATATAATAATGTCTGGTCATTTTTCTATGGAATGACCTATCTGAAGTAATGGGAGTTTCAAAAAAAAACCTCTAATAAGGGAAGGAGCGGTAATGGGAAAGAGATTGAAATTTTTAATTACAGATAGTTATCCAAAAGAGAGCAGAGATGTATTTGATGAATTCGGAGTTGTTCTTGCTGGTAATCTGTACCGGGATCTTTTGCTGCAGCATTTACCTGATGCTGAATATGACTTGTTTTATACAAGTGATGAAGGTGTCGAGATACCAAAGGGTAAAGAATTAAAAGAATATGACGGAGTTCTCTGGCCTGGTTGTAATCTTACAGTTTATCATGATCATGATCCCCGGGTAACAAAGCTGGTGGATCTCTCCAGAGATGCCTTTGCGGCAGGTGTTCCTCAGTTTGGAAGCTGCTGGGCGGCTCAAATGGCTGTTTATGCAGCAGGAGGTAAAGTAGCTCCAAATCCTAAAGGGCGGGAAATGGGTATTGCCAGAAAGATATATCTGTCCGATGAAGGTAAAGTTCATCCTATGTACGAAGGTAAACCCCCTGTATTTGATGGCTTTATCAGCCATGATGATATTATTACCGAAATGCCCCCCGACAGCAGGGTTCTTTCTTCAAATGATTTTACTCCTGTTCAGGCAGTAGAAGTAAACTATAAAAATGGAGTTTTCTGGGCAACTCAGTATCATCCAGAATATACCCTGGAGGTTGTTTCCCGATTAATTCTGACCAGAGAAGAGAAATTGACTAGGCAGGGATATTTCAGGAGCCATGATGAGATGCTTAAATATTCTGAAAATCTAAAATCTATTTTTAATGACCCTGATCAGAAAAATTTACGTTGGCAATATGCGGTAGATGATGATATTCTTGTCGATGAAATCAGACAGCTTGAGTTTGTAAATTGGCTCAATAAACTGGTTATTCCCAAAGCTGAATCTATTCAGCAGCACAATTAATGATGGAGAGAAAGAGATGGTAAGAGAGATAACAAGATTTTCATTTCCTGTGTCCATAATTTACGGACCCGGATCTATTAAGGAACTTCCAGGAGAATTTAAAGATTTGGGAGTAGAAAAACCCTTAATTGTTACAGACCCCATGATGGAGAAGACCGATTCTTTTAAGAGTATTCTACAGGTTCTTGAAGAATCAAATATTAAGTATAAAGTATTTTCAGGTGTACAGCCGAATCCCCATGATGTAGACGTGGAGAATGGCGTAGCAGTTTATAAATCTGCAAATTGTGATTTTATCATTGGTGTAGGCGGCGGCAGCCCTATGGATGCGGCTAAAGCACTGGCAGTTCTGGTTGGAGAAGGTGGTGATATTGCAGATTATGATGCACAGTCGAGTACGAGGAAGGATATAAATGGACCTCTTCCAAAAATAATTCTTATCCCTACTACTGCCGGTACAGGGAGCGAGGTCGGGAAGTGCTCTGTAATAACCTCAACATCTCAGGGAAGGAAGATTTTTCTATGTCATCCCCTTATGATTCCTGCCAGAGCAGTTCTCGATCCGGAGTTAACTGTGAGTCTCCCTGCACACCTTACAGCAGCAACTGGCATGGATGCTTTAACCCACAATATTGAGTCCCTCACAGCTCCTGTCTTTCATCCCATGTGTGACGGTATAGCTGTCAAGGGGATTGAGTTTGTGGCCAAGAATCTGGAGAAGGCGGTTAAAGATCCGGCAGACATTGAGGCAAGGGGATTTATGATGCTTGCGGCAATGATGGGAGCAGTTGCCTTTCAGAAAGATCTTGGTACTTCCCATTCCCTTTCTCATGCTCTGTCTGCTGTGTGTAATCTTCAGCATGGTCTGGCAAATGCAATAGTTCTCCCTTATGTAATGAATTATAACAAGGAAGTTTCCAAAGCTGAGTATGCTATTGTGGCAAGGGAATTCGGGGTTAATATTGAGGGAATGGATCCTCTTGAAGCTGCAGACAAGGCAATTGAAGAGGTTCGAGCTCTAAATAAGAGAATTGGAATTCCTTCCTCTCTTAAAGAAGTAGGCGTAAAAGAAGAGCAGCTGGACGAAATTGGCGGAAAAGCCTTTCTTGATCCCTGTCATTATACAAATTCCAGAAGCTGTACTCAGGATGATCTGATGTCTCTTCTAAAAGAAGCTTTTTAAGAAAATACTATAAAAGGGGGAAGGGCAGATATGTCAAAGGGATATACAGGTAAATTTTTACGTATCAATCTTACTGATGGTACTTTTGGTGAAGAGACTTTTAATCAGGATTTCTATAGAAAATATCTTGGAGGTGGAGGATTTGGAACTTATTTTCTATTGAAGGAAACAAAGGCAGATACAGATCCGCTTTCTCCTGAGAATGTAATTACTATTGCACCGGGAATTACCACAGGGTCGGCAGTAAGCGGAGTAAGCCGATGTGGTCTTACTGCCTTATCTCCGGAAACTGGTGGTGTTGGTGATTCCCAGGCTGGAGGCAGTTTTGGCCCCTATTTAAAACGTGCAGGATGGGATGCAGTCATAATTACAGGGAAAGCCGCTCAAATGTCTTATGTTTTAATTGAAGATGAAAATATTTCCATTATTAGTGCAGAATACGTAAGTGGAAAGTCTATCCTTAGTGCAAGAACTATTTTCGAAGAAAAGTATGGTAAAAAGGGTGTTTCGGTCATGCAGTGCGGTCCTGCAGGTGAAAAACTTGTAAAATATGCCTCTGTTTCCAGTGACCTCCACGATGCCTATGGAAGGACAGGAATGGGAGCTGTTTTTGGCAGCAAGAATCTTAGAGCAGTTGTTGTAAAGAGTACCGGAATTGTTGAGTTTGAGGATCCTGAAGGATTAAAAGCTTTGGCAAAAACTTCAATTTCCAGAATTCCCGGTTCCGGTTTTGTTTCAACAATAAAAAAATATGGCACAGAAGGTATTGTCATTGGTAATGCAGAGGCAGGAAATCTTTGTGTTCATAACTATTCTACAGGTCATCATAAGGATTATGCAAAACTGGATAGAAGTAATTATGACAAGGATTTCCTTGGAAAAGGAACTACATGTTATGGTTGTGCAGTAGGTTGCAGAAAGACTGTAAAATCAGAGGCTCCTTATAAAGTTACAGATAAACTGGGTGGACCTGAGTTTGAGACTATTGGAGTTCTTGGTTCAAACATGGACATCTTTGATCCTGTTGCAGTTGCAAAAGCAAATGAGCTCTGTAATACATATGGTATCGATACTATTACTTTGGGTGGAATTGTCTCCTATCTGGCAGAATCGGTTGAGAAGGGTTTAATTACAGATAAGCAGATTGGTTATGAGGGTTTTGGCTTTGGAAATGCAGATGGAGTAATCTGGCTTATCGAGCAGGTAGGAAAGAGAGAAGGCATTGGGGATGTGCTGGCTGACGGATTTGAAGCTGCCATAAAACATTTTGGCGAGGAAACAAGAAAATATGCTGTGCATGTTAAGGGTCACGGATTTGCAGTTCATATGCCCCAGGTTAAACCCTCTCTTGCATTGATGTATGCTGTTGTTCCTATTGGTGCGGATCATATGTCCAGTGAGCATGACTGGCTTATAACGGATAATTCCGAGGCATCCAGGGGGCTTGGAATCCTCGAGACAGATGATGTGAATTCGACTGGTGTCAACAAGGTTAGAATGGCTGTCTACTCCCAGTATTACTATTCCATACTCGATTCACTTAATCTGTGTATGTTCTGCTGGGGTGCAGGTTCGCTCTATACCTATCCCGAACTTGAAGACCTTGTGAAATTTTCTACAGGTATGGATGTTACTTTCTGGGAATTAATGATGGCAGGGGAAAGAAAGATTACCATGATGAGACTGTTGAACCTTAGAAGAGGTTTTACAGCCAAAGATGATAAACTGCCGGAAAAAATGTTCCAGCCCCTTTATGACGGTCCCTCAAAAGGCCGGGCTGTAAATAAAGATGATTTTAACAGAATGAAGACTCAATATTACGGATTTTTGGGATGGGATAATTCCGGAGTACCTTCAGAAGGTAAAATTGCCGAACTTGGTCTAGAGTGGGCAGTCTAGTAGATCACCCTTATTTTGTTTTTATGGAAGAGATTGGTGGAAAATGACTGGATTTTACCAAGCATTACTCCGTCCAGCAGGACTCCTCCAGGTATGAGGAGAAGGCCGTTTGACAGTATGATATCCTGATCCAGATACATTCCTGGTTTAAGGCTTTCAGCTTCAATAAAATGAGCAGAACCGTTATTGTTCTTCTCAAAATGGGAGATAAATCCCTGAAACTTATTCAATAGATCAGGATCATATATGGATCCCCCCAGGGGATCCATTTTTATCTGGATCTCTTCTGGATTGAGAGAAAATTTGAATCTGTTCATATCGTAGTCGTTTATTATATGAATTACTCTGGATTCTATGGGTATCTCTCCACTGGCAAGTTTATCCGGAAATCCTGTGCCGTCGTAATTCTCATGATGGGATCTTATAATCAAGGCTGTTTTTTTTAGACTGTAAATTGAATTAATAATTTCAAATCCAAGAACGGGGTGTTCAAAAAACATTTTTTTATCTGCATCATTTAAATCATCAACAGTCTTTTCTATGAGTTCTGATTTTGAACCAACAAGACCAATATCATGAAGCAGGGCTACATAATAGTTCAAATAAACTATGTCTTTGGGCAGTTTCAGATATTCACAGAATGCCTTTGTCATCTCTGCACTGCGTTTCATATGGGATCCCAGAAACATATTTCCAAGAGATATAGCTTCTGTAAGGAGCTGAACCATACCCTGGAAATTGCGTCTTAGTGTTTTTATGGTTTGTTTACTCCCGGCAACTTTCTCTCTTAGTTCCAGATTTTCCTTTTGTAATGCTTCTAAATCCATTTCATTACTATCCACTGTTTTCCTCACTATTAAAAACTGCCGACTGCCCGGTCTGATTATCGGTTTAGTTTTCTCTGAACTTTAAATTATGCTCTCTTCTTTCCACTCCTCCCCAGTTAAAAACATTTTGCTTGTATAACCGCATTTTTGTGCTATTTTAACTGCCTCTGTAAAATAGTTATCAATACGCTGAGGTCTGTGGGCATCTGAGTTCAGGACTATTGGAATACTGAATTCTCTTGCGATTTTAATTATCCATGGGGAGGGGTAAATTCTGGAGGGATCTTTTAAAATATATCCCGTATTAATTTCCATAAATTGTCCGTTTGACTTGATGCAGTCAAGAGTCATCTCTATCTCCCTTTTATACCAGTCTTCTTTTTCGTCAAAATAGATGGATTCAGTGTTGTTTTTTTTAATTACATCCAGATGCCCGACAATATCGAATTCTCCCTGTTGTGACATTAGCCTGACTGCTCTGTAGTATCCTTTTACCAGGAGTTTGGTATCTCCTTTGAATGTTTCATTTATCAGCTGTTCTATTTCACTTTTTTTATAATCGATACCCAGATATTCATCTGTATCAGAATTATAAAGCAAATGAACCGAACCGATACTATAATCTATATCCAGATTTCTAAAGTATTCAGAGGAGGGTCCTGTCAGCTGGTCAACAAAATCAATTTCCAGACCCGATTTTATTTCAATTCTATTCCTGTAAAATTCCTTTAATTCTTTTATTTCTTTCAGGTAGAGATTTAACTTGTTGTCCGGTATTGTCCAGTCATTTTCAAAGGGTAATGGAGCATGCCCGGAGAATCCCAGTATATTGAAACCATTGCTTATAGCTGATTTTACATAATCTTCCAGTGATCCTGTGCCGTCACAAAAATAGGAATGAGTATGATAATTTGTTATGAACATAGTGTACCCTTTTTGGTTTTATGATAATATACTCTGGTTCATGTATAAAAGTAACTGTATAGTTCTCCGGATTAAGGATTTTTTTAGATCAGGTACAGATCTGATGAACTGTCTGGCAGTCTGATGATCCGGAGGCTAAACAGATAAATTGATTATAAGGGTAGTATTATGATAAACAACCTCGAGAATCGTGTTAAAGAATCTTCGGAAAGTATTAAGCAGTGTCAGAAAGAAATTGGGAAAAAGATAGTTGGTCAAAGCAGTATGATAAACGGTATGCTTATGGCTCTGATTGCCGGAGGCCATGTCCTTCTTGAAGGAGTCCCGGGTCTTGCCAAAACTCTGGCTGTAAAAACACTGGCAGAAGTAATTGATGCCGATTTCAGGCGTGTCCAGTTTACTCCTGATCTTCTCCCTGCGGACTTAACAGGTTCCATGGTATTCAGACAGCAGACAGGTGAATTCCTTGTTAGAAAGGGTCCTGTTTTCTCTAATGTAATTCTGGCTGACGAAATTAATAGAGCTCCTGCAAAGGTTCAGTCTGCACTTCTCGAGGCCATGGAGGAGAAGCAGATAACTATTGGGGATAAAACCCACCAGCTGCCTTATCCTTTTTTTGTTCTGGCAACCCAGAATCCTATTGAGCAGGAAGGAACCTATCCTCTTCCGGAAGCACAGCTTGACAGATTTATAATGAAACTTCTTGTAGATTATCCAACACCGGAAAAAGAACTTGAAATACTGCGGCTTATGGGATTTGAGAAAAAACAGAAAATTTCAAAAGTTCTTACCAAAGATCTGCTTAAGAGCCTTCAGGAGACAGCTTTCGGAGTACTCGTCGATGAGAGGATTGAAGAATATATTGTAGCAATTATCACAGCTTCACGGCAAAAAGAAGATGCCGCCAGATCCTATACAAGATTCATAGATTACGGTGCATCGACCAGGGCAACAATTTATCTTTACAGATGTGCTAAAATAGCGGCTCTGTTCGAAGGCAGAACATTTGTTATTCCTGATGATGTTAAATCAGTCGTATATAATGTATTACGGCACAGAATTGTTCTTTCCTATGAGGCTGAGTCTGATGAACTGACATCTGACGATATAATTGATCAGATTCTCAAGGTTGTACCGGTTCCTTAAAGAATGAATAATATAGATCTGTTTTCCCGAATAAAAAATCTTCCTCTTGTCTCTTCAAGGCTTGTAGATGGGTTTCTGGCTGGGAATTACAGGTCTCTTTTTAAAGGACCGGGGTTGGAATTTGATGAGGTTAGGGAATATTCGGAGAGTGATGATTCAAGATTCATAGACTGGAATGTAAGTTCCAGACTTGGAATGCCCTACACAAAAACTTTCCGGGAGGAGAGGGAGCTTGTCCTTTTTCTCATTGTAGATGTTTCTGCTTCTCTCAGAACAGGTACCGGTAAGGTCAGAAAGAAAGATGCAGCTGCTATTTTATCCTCTCTTCTTGCTTTTTCTGCTGTACACAATAATGACCGGGTGGGTGCAGTTTTCTTTACAGACAGGATTGAAAAATGGGTTCCCCCGAGGAAGGGGAAAAAGCAGGTTTTCAGATTGGTTGAGGATATGATGGATCTGGATCCTTCAGGGAAAGGTTCTGATCTTGGGAGTGCTATAAAAACTGTTTATGAGTCACTCAGCAGAAGAGGTATCTGTGTAGTTATTTCAGATTTCAGAGTTCCTCCTGCATGGAGGGAGCTGGTTCTGCTTGGGAAAAAGCATGATGTAATCGCCCTCAAAATAACCGATCCATCAGATTTTAATTTTCCTGTTTCCGGTCTTATTGAACTCACAGATCCTGAAACCGGGGCAACAATCTACGGGTCAGGACGCTTTAGAAAATTCCGGAGAGAGTACAGAGAATTCTGGGAGACAAATGATATTTTCTGGAAAAGAGAGTGCCTTAGGAGAGGGATCCGAACCCTGTCTATCAGCACCGAGGACGACCCTGTAAAAGAATTGCTGAGTTTTTTTTCTTCCAGGAGACGAAGATGAGGCGGTTTTTCCTAACCCTGTTATTATTTGGTTTCATATTTTTGGCAATGACTGGTGCGGATACAGGAATTGCGGGACTGGAAACAGTTTTCCTTCCCAGAGAGTATTATGTAGGGGATAAGGTGGAGCTTAGAATCTCTCTCAGGATTGAAGAGGGATATTCCCTTCAGCTGCCTGATATTCTGCCGGAATCAACATGGGTTGATTTTTATTCCATAGAGATAGTCGGAAGTAGTAAGAAACCGGAACTTAGAATTGTTTTTGCTTCTTTTATTCCCGGAACAAGAACACTTCCTCCTCTTCGTTTTGGGGAGGTGTTACTGGATACCGTAAAGATCCATACTTCATCTCTGGTAGATTCCTCTGACGTAGATTTTGTCGGAATTGCTGATCAGATTTTACTTCCTGGAACAAGAATAATATTTACACTGGCTCTTGGGGGGATATTGTTAGGTCCAGTGGCTCTTCTGCTCCTCCTGGGACCCTTCCGTAAGAAGATAAAAGCTCTTATAGAGGCAGCCAGGGGGAGAAAGCCCTTCAAAAAGCTTACAAAAAAACTAAAGGAACTTGAAGAGCAGCGGGAAAGTATCAGCTGTCGCAGGTTTTACATACGGCTTTCGCTTGAAGTCAGGGAATACTTATCAAAAAGATCTTCAGTTGATTTTACAACTCTGACAACCTATGATATGGGGCTGGCTTTAAAAAGAGTTGTTAAGAATGATGATATTTCAGAACAGGTTTATAAAATGATGAAACTTGCTGATATTATAAAGTTTGGAAGGGAAACTACAAACGATTCCAGAAAAGTCAGTGATATTGTTCTTGTCCGGATTATGTGCTCTATGATTGAAGCAGATGCAGGATTGGTACACTCCGGGAGGAACCGGAAGTGATAACTTTTGATTATCCGGGAGCCTTACTCATTATTGCGATTTTACCACCTTTAATTTTTCTGCGCCATTTCTGGAATAGAAGGGGAGGGAGGCTCTCTTTTTCGTTTACAATCTGGAATAAAGAGGTATTTCGACCTACTATATATTTAACACGAATTATTCTTTTTGCAGGATCCTGTTCTCTATGGTTCGGACTACTTTTATTGATAATTGCCAATGCCGGCCCATCTCTGGTGACAAAGGAGAAGATCTATATGACCAGGGGAATTGATATAATGTTTGTTCTGGATCAGTCCCCCAGTATGGCGGGTAAAGATTTCCTTCCTGGTAACCGGTTTGAATCTGCAAAAAATGTTATAGCATCATTTGTTGAGGGGAGAGAGCATGATCCGGTAGGGCTTGTCGGGTTTGGTAAATATGCTGTTTTAAGGGTTCCTCCGGGACTTGATTATGATCATTTTTTTAATCAGCTGGATAGTCTGAAGCTTATGGAGCTTGGAAATGGATCTGCCATGGGTATGGGGATTGCTGTTGCAAGTCTTCATCTTGACAGAAGTTCTGCGAGGGAGAAGATAATTATACTGTTGACTGACGGAGACAGTAACGCCGGAGAGATAATACCGGAATCTGCAGCACATATTGCCGCTTCTATGGGGATAAAAATTTATACTGTAGGACTGGGAAGTGTGGGTGAGATCCCACTTGAATTTACAGATCCCGAGACTGGTAAAATCTATAGGGGCATGTATGAAAGTGGATACAATGAGGCTATATTGAAGGAAATTGCTGAAATAACCGATGGGAAGTTTTTTCAGGCTCTTAGCCCCGGAGCTTTGGATACAGTACTGTCATCCATTGATTCCATCGAACGTATAGAAAAGAGGACGAGACTCAATATAAAAACCAGACCCGTACACAGGGAATTGATAATAATTGGATTTATATTAATTCTTTTTGACTTTTTTCTGAAGAAATGGATTTTCAGGGAGGTTCTGTAATGGCGGAAAGACCTGATTCCTTTTATCTTTTTCTTATACTTATTCCTGTTGTTTATATTTCATTGAAACGTTATGTACGGGGGAAAAGAGATCTGAATGCAATAGGCGGGAAATGGAGATCCAGACTTTTAATGGATGTTTTTTTTGTAAAGTGGTTCTTTTCTTCTCTGTTGTTTGTTTTATTTTCAGTTTCGGTGATTCTTGCCCTGGTGGAGTTTTCCGGAAGCGGCAGAAAAATGGTTGAACCCTCCTCGGGGGTTGATATAGTTTTTTCGGTTGATATCTCCAGAAGCATGACAGCTTCGGATATTTCTCCGTCCCGGCTTCAGAGGTCTGGTGATCTGATAAGTGCACTTGTTGAAAATCTGACCGGGGAGCGGTTTGGGCTGACTGTCTTTAAGGGAGAAGGAATGAAGATTATCCCAATAACTGAAGATTCTCTTGCAGTCAGCAGCGTTCTTCCCTATCTTAGTCCGGATATGTTTACATCCTCAGGATCCAGCCTGGAAGCGGGTATTACTACAGGCATAAACTCTTTCACTCAGGGAGAGGAGCGAAAACGAATTCTGATTATTTTCACTGATGGAGAAAGCTTGTCGGGTACACTTTTTTCTCTGTCTGAAAATATTGTGGAAAATGATATTACTGTAATTTTTATCGGAACCGGTACTGTGGATGGAATTGAGCTTCTGACTGCCGGAGGAGCGCCTGTGCTGGACAAACAGGGTGAAATTGTTATATCCAGATTGAATAGACTTCTTCTTCAGGGTCTGGCTGCACAGGATAGCATCTATTATCTGGATATTTCCGATTCTGCAGTTCTGTCAGATGTTCTGGAGGTAATTGACAGACAGATGGAATCCCTTGTTGTAAGGGATCTGCGGGAGAGCAAATACAGGATATTTCTTTCTGCGGCTGTTTTATTCATAATTTTATATATTGTTGTAAGGATTTTCCCATGGAAAAATACTTTTTAGCAGGAATTATTTTAATTGTTCTGCTTCTCACAACTTCCTGTGGGAATACAAATGCATATCTTAATGTTGTTGAGGGTAACTATGCCTTTTCCAGGGGAGAGTACCAGGATGCAAATTTTAATTATCTTAATGTAAAGGAGAAAGAGATCTTTGATGACTATATCTCCTATAATCTGGGGAATGTATACTACGCTCTGGGTGAAATAAACTCTGCTTTTAAAGAGTGGGAATCTACAGGTAACGAGGGCTACCAGGACGTAAATATCCGGAAGTTATACAATACAGGAGTTCTTCTGTACGAACTGAGCAGATTCGAAGAAGCTTACAGGGTATTTAGAAATGTTCTGGAAATTGATCCTTCCAATGTTAGTGCAAAAATAAATCTGGAATATTGTATTCAGAAAATGAGTTTTACGGCTGAAAACAGAATAACTACTTCTAAGAATGCTGGTTCTGATAACTCTCATGATGCCGAAGATGTAAGCAGAATTCTGAATTTTGTAAAAAGAAAAGAAACAAATATATGGAAGAGTTCATCGAAGGCTCAGACAGAGACTGGATTGGAAGAGGACTGGTAATTTGTGAAGATATTCATAGTCATTGTTTTTATTCTGTATATTCCATTTCTGTTTGCTGAAGATTTAATAATGGAGCTTAAACCTAATCCTTTAGGCAGGGGCGATAAGTTTACTGTGGAGTTGTATCTCGATTATTCCGATATAGCAGGAATAAAGGTTGAGCCTCCACTTCTTCCCGGGGGTATTAGATTTTTCAAGGGGCCCTATATGCGCCCCTATTGGATGGAGTCAAAAAATGGTGAAACAAGAAAGAAAACACTTGTAATTTATACCTATTCCACCAGTAAGACAGGGCGTTTTATCATGGCACCCTTTATTGTAACACTGGGAGAGAAGATTATTGAGACTAATCCTATGATAGTTCGAGTGGGTTTATACAAGAACAGGAAACTATTTATTCCCTATGATCTCAAATGGGTTGTAGGTTCGGGGCCCTACTTTGAAGGAATGGCAATTCCACTGCTTCTGGAAGTTCGTAATCTTGAAGAGGTGATGCCCTTTGAGAATATAACAGTTTCAAATCTGGTAAAAGGTCTGTCTGAACCCCTTCGGGATGCCGGGGAAATCTCTGAAACAATAGTTGGAGATGCCTCACTCTATACAGTTCCTGTTGCAGGGATTGTTTTTACACCGACTTCCATAGGAAGAATTAAATTGCCTTCTGCCTCTGTAGTTGCCAGGGGAATCAAGTCTGTTACCGAATCTTCCTACTTATCTGTTTCTCCTATTCCTGATTCAATTAAATCTACAGGAGCTGTGGGGAATTTTACTATAAGTAAGTGGATTGAGAATAAAGAACCCAGGAGAAATGAAAAGATTATTATACACATAAAGGTTACAGGTAATGGTAATTTAAATTACCTTCAGATTCCTCTTCCTTCCGGACCGGGATTAACTCTTGTGGGTACCGAAGATATTTCATCCTATGAGACAACTATTGGAGGATTTTCCGGTTTCAGGGAAGTTGTTATCTCCTTTATTTCAGACTCAGCAGGTTCCGGAATATTACAGGTTCCTCCTTTCCCTTATTATAATCCAGATACCGGTGAAGTGGATAACGGTTCATCCTCAGAAATATCATTTACTATTGCTGCAGATTCCAGCAAAAATAGCGATATGGAAG
>JAJRQE010000107.1 GCA_024280415.1 Spirochaetota bacterium
TGTTAAGAATCATATTGCAGATTGGATAAAAGAGAGCAATATAATTCCATTTTCAGCTTGTACCAGGGAACAGTACAATCTATCAGATCGGGATTTTTCACTTTCTGAAAGAATTGTCCGTGTAGAAGAGGGTATAAAACATCAGGGCGATTTGCTGGAAAAGATGCTTGATCAGATGGATAAGCGTTTTGAACAGGTAGATAAACGTTTCGATGATATGAACAAGAGGTTTTCCCAGCTTCAGTGGACTATAGGATTAGGGTTTACTGTTATTGCAACATTAATGGGTATTTTGAATTTCTATTCATAAATGGGGCTTCTAAGAAATGGTTCACACAAAGGTGCTAAGTTCGCCAAGAAAAAAAGCAAAAAAATAGAATTATTTTCCATTTAGCAAAGAATTAGAATAGTTTCTTAGCGGACTTCGCGTTCTTAGCGAGCTTTGCGAGAAACCTCTTAAAAAGAAGAATAAATGAAAGGCAAAAAAAAGGTTTTGATCAAGGTTCTGAAGGGTCTTGTAGAAAACTTGAAAAGTTATTGACGGGCGAAGTTTGCAAAATATTTACAAAACACCGCTTTGTGCGTATATACAGGACTTGTTAAACAAAGAAATCAGATGGATATACTAAAACTAATAGGCAGATGCAAAGAACTCCTGACTGTTGATATTGAAAAAAATGAAACCTTTTTAAGAAAAGAAGTCCAAAATTCTTCCTTCCTTGTTATTGGCGGTGCCGGCTCTATTGGTCAGGCTGTCACAAATGAGATTTTTCCGGTAGTCTTGCAAACTCAAAAATACTGGAAGAGCAGATTGTTAATATTCCACGCGGAGTAAGATAATTATGAAAAATGATATTCTTGTTGAACTTAGAAATATTTCGAGTGAGTTAGAGGTTAAATTTGGTATTAAAAAGATAGCATTATTTGGAAGTTATGCCAGAGGTGAGGCTACTGAAGATAGTGATATTGATATTCTGGTTTTGGAAATGGCAAGAAAAAATGGGTTTATAATTGCAAGTGCTAAAAGATACCTGTCAGAATATCTAGATGCAAGTGTCGATTTGGGCCTTTATGATTCACTAAGACCATTTATAAAGAGACGTATTTTAGAGGATATTATATATGTCTAAAAGAGTGGCTGAATTATTCCTTTTCGATATTTATGTTGCTATACTTAAGATAGAGAGAGTATCAGATGAGTTTGAAAATGGTAATTATTTACAGTACAATTATGTATCCTGGGATAGTGTTATTCGGGAATTTGAGATAATTGGAGAAGCAACAAATAATTTAATTAAAAAAGAAATTCTGGATAATGAAAGCCAGGTTGTTGTAGATTTTAGAAATTTGCTTATTCATAACTATTTTGGTATAGATCCAGAAGAGATTTGGGATGTTATTCAGAATGACTTAAAAGAATTTAAGGAAATAATAAAAAAACATATTGGTAATATAGATATAAGGATAAGAGAAGAGTTACGTGAGAGTTTAATAGAAGAGAATAAACATATAGATTTTATAATTGAAGAGTTAAAGGCTGTATGAAAGATATAATCCTAATTGGC
The DNA here is from genome assembly GCA_024280415.1 of Spirochaetota bacterium. GTDB lineage: Bacteria > Spirochaetota > Spirochaetia > B11-G9 > B11-G9 > JAJRQE01. The sequence goes on from JAJRQE010000107.1 coordinate 1,566, forward strand.
GGAGGAGAGATACGGTAATTGAATTAGTTTAAGCGAAAGTAAACTGATTTGGGAGTGCTAATAAGAGGTATGTAATGGTAAATATTACGGAAATTAGCGGTGAAATTGTAGAAAGATTGAAATCACTAGAGCCAGATAAAATAATACTATTCGGCAGTTATGCATATGGAAATCCTACAGAAGAGAGTGATATTGATCTTTTTTTATTAAAAGATGATCTGGAATTAAATTCAGTAAGAGAATATAGAGTTGCAGCAAAAATGAAGTTACTGAAATTAATTTCAAAATATAAAATTGGTTTTGATATATTATCAGCACCTACTGAATATATAAAGAAAAGAGAAGATTATTTCTATAAAGTCGATGTATTACAGAAAGGAAAGGTTCTTTATGAACGAAACAGCAGCTAAGGAATGGTTAACAAAAGCCTGGCATCATTATAGTTCTGCTAAATTACTTTTTAAGGCAAATCATTATTCAGATATTATTGCAGTTGAGCTTCATTACTCAATTGAGATAATATTAAAAGCATTTTTGGCTTATGATAACAAAAAGATAATTAGAACACATGAATTATTTGAAATATATGAACTTTCCTGTAATAAAATAAAACTTGATGAACCGGAAATAAAACTTTTATCAATTGCAACTGACTATCATATTGAAGATGCATATCCATCTTTTGACAGACAATTGCCTTAAGTAGAAGAGATAAAAGAAGTATTGGATTTTACTCAGGAGTTATTTAGTAGAGTATGTAAAATTCTAGATATTGATATGCAGGAAATTATGAGATAATTAAATCCTATTAATTATTAGTTTAATTTTTTTTGCTACCAGTATAAAATCATCTAATGTTGTCTGTGAAGATAAGATTGATAAAATAGAAGACACTACTATTCCAGTACGAATGCTGCTATATATTCTACAACTGTATGATCAGCTGTTTCGAAACAGTCAAAAGGGTATGCTTCCAATAAAATAAGAAGGCTAAATCAATGTTAACACAAATAGCGCAGCAGATTGAAGCACGCGGAATACAGCAGGGAATGCAGCAGAAAGCGAAAAAAAATGCCCTAAAAATGAAAGAGAAGGGATATTCTGCTTAAGATATTGTAGATATCACTGGTCTTACAGTGGAAGAGATTCAGAACTTGTAATCCTTTAAGAAAGAGTTCACGCAAAGACTGCAAAGGTACAAAAAAAAAAATCAAACATAGATTCTGCTTACAGAGTGGCTGGTCGAAGACTTCGTCTTCTGCTCGCCTATGCAACCTAAGGAAAGAGTTTCGTAGTCCGGACTTTGATGAGGTCAGGAAGAGGCTTAAAAATCCGGTCATATTTGACGGGAGGAATCAGTTGGGTAAAGAAAAAATGGAAAAGCAGGGATATCAATATTTCTACTGCCCGGTTTGCCAATGTAGCCTTTTCTGATGGAAGTCTTTTACATGGGTTTAATCAGAGAATTCTGAAAAATCAGCCTATATCAGCTCCAAAAAGGGATATTACCCGTAAATATAAAGATTTTTTTAGTAAAACTGGTATAGAATTTGTCACAGAGAGACCAGGAACAAGGTCAAATTACTGGCTTAATGCAGTAAAATTTAAGTCTTTAAAAGAAAGGAATGAATTTTTGGAGTATAGTAATAACAATGGTATAATGACCCGGCCTGTGTGGTCCCTTATGAACAGGTTAAAGATGTATAAAGATTGTTTTTCCGGTAGTCTCGGAAACACAAAGATACTGGAAGAGCAGATTGTTAATATTCCAAGTGGAGTAATATAATTTTTACCGATGGAGGAGAGATATATGAATACCGTTTTAAGTGATAATTATTTTGGGTTAATAAGGAATTTAAGTCCTGAAATCAAACTGGATATAATTGAAAAACTTTCTATTACATTAAAAAGTGATTTTAGCAGAGAGAAGAGTTCATTTGTTAATACTTTTGGTGCATGGAAATCGAATAAAACAGCAGAAGAAATAATAGATGAGCTTAAAGAACATCGAACTTTTAATAGAGAAATTGAACCTTTGATATGAAATATCTTTTAGATACAAATATCTGCATATTTTATATGAAAGGTTTGTTTAATCTTGATAATAAAATAGAATCTGTAGGTAGTGATAATTGTTATATTTCAGAAATTACCCTTGCAGAATTAAAGTATGGTGTTGAAAACAGTGAACATATTAAGGAAAATAGAGATGTTCTGAATAATTTCATTGAAGGAATTAAAATTGTTCCAATTTTTAATTCTTTAGATATGTATGCTCAGGAAAAAGTTCGTTTAAGGAAAAGCGGAAA
>JAJRQE010000108.1 GCA_024280415.1 Spirochaetota bacterium
AATATCAAAAGTATCAAAAACACTATTTTCAATAGTCACTCTATAGAACTGATCCTCTCTGGGAAGAGAATAGCTGAATTATATTAATCACCATATTAAATTAAATAATTACCATATTTACCTCCTTAGATTGACAGCAGACAATACTTAAACTTATCATACAGCTTAATTAAAGGAGATTCACAAAATTATGATCAAAGCTGGTATCATAGGAGCAACAGGCTACGCAGGAGAGGAGTTAATAAGGCTCCTTGTAAACCATCCCGAAACAGATCTCATTTATCTTTCATCCCATAGTTATACCGGAAGTGATTTATCCGAAATATATCCAAATTTCAGAGGAATTCTCGATAAAAAACTTGTAAATATGACAGCTGAAGAGATGTCCGATGAATGTGATGTGATTTTTTTTGCTCTTCCTCATGGTTTAGCTTCAGATCAGATATCTGGAAAACTCCTGGATAAAGTTAAAATTATTGATCTTGGAGCTGATTTTCGGTTAAAAGATAAGGATCTATATGAAAATTGGTATAAAGTAAGGCATAGTTCACCAGTTTTACTGGAAGAAGCAGTCTACGGTCTCTGTGAACTAAACAGGGAAAGCATTAAATCTGCACGTCTTCTTGCTAACCCAGGTTGTTACACTACTTGTTCAATTATCAGCCTTGCTCCTCTGGTGGATAATAATCTAATTAATAACAGTACCATACTTATAGATGCAAAGTCGGGAATATCCGGTGCCGGGAGATCTTTGAACCTTCCCGTCCATTTTGCCGAAAGCAACGAATCCTTCAAAGCATACGGAATTGGAACTCACAGACATACTCCGGAAATTGAGCAGGAACTTAGTCAAATTGCAGGCGAAAAAATAATCCTCTCTTTTACCCCTCATCTGCTTCCGATGTCAAGAGGAATATTAATTACTGCGTATGCCGAACTTACAGAAGAGATCGATAAAGAGGCTCTTATTAAGCTCTACAGCAATTACTACAAGGATGATAATTTTATCAGGATTTATCCTTCGGGTAGTTTACCGGAAACCAGATATGTAAAAAACTCCAACTTTCTGGATATTGGACTGGAGCTTGATTCGAGAACTAACAGGGTTATTGTTGTAGGAGCAGTAGACAATCTAATAAAAGGGGCTGCAGGACAGGCAATTCAGAATATGAATCTAATGTTTAACCTTGATGAAACTCTGGGGCTGAAAACAGTTCCATCCATTCTTTAAAGGAATACCAGATATGAAACCGGCAAAAAACAGCTATATACTCCCTAAAGGATTTAAAGCAACGGGATTTAAGGGAAAAATAAAAAAGGACAAGCTGGATATGGCAATTATCCATACAGAGACATTCGCCGTTACAGGAGGAGTTTTTACAACAAACAAGGTCAGAGCTGCCTGTGTGAAACGTAATAAAGAGCTTCTGCAAAACGGAGAGGGTATTAACTCGATCATTATAAACAGCGGTAATGCCAATGCCTGTACCGGTCAGAAGGGTATAGAAGATAATTCCCGTTTAGCCGAGTATCTTGGGAATGAACTAAATATAAACAGTTCCGGTATACTTACTGCTTCCACGGGTATTATCGGGGTTAAACTTCCTATGGAAAATATGATTAAAGGGATAAAAGATAACCGAACAGAGTTAACGGAAAATACAAAAGGTCTTATGTCTGCAGCTGAGGCTATTCTTACTACAGATACTTTCAGTAAACAGGTTAGTGTCGTAATAGAACTTAATCACAGATCTGTTACTGTTTCAGGGATTTCCAAGGGTTCCGGAATGATTCACCCTAATATGGCAACTATGCTTGGTTTCATAATGACAGATATCGTCATAGATCAAAAACTTCTCCAAAATACCCTTAAGAAATGTGTGGATAACAGTTTTAATATGATAAGTGTGGACGGAGATACCAGTACAAATGATATGGTCATTGTAATGGCTAATGGTGAGGCAGGAAACAGAACTGTAATTGAGGATAGCTCTGAGTACTTACTGTTTGAAGAAGCTCTTCTTTCGGTATGTACAGAACTTGCAAAATTAATTGCCAAAGATGGAGAGGGTGCAACAAAACTCCTCGAAGTTGAAGTCTACGGCTGCGGGAAAAAAACTGATGCTGTAAAAATAGCTAAATCTGTCATTGGATCCAGTCTGGTAAAGACTGCAATATTCGGGGAGGATCCAAATTGGGGAAGAATTATTGCGGCAATGGGTTATTCAGGAGCAGATTTTGATCCGGAAAGAGTTTCAATCCATTTCCAGGGTGCCCCGGGATATGTCTGTGTAATGAAAAATGGAGAACCTTGCCATTTTGATATTGATTCAGCGGCAGCTATTCTCAAGGAAAAGAACGTTTATATTTCAATAAATCTTAATTCGGGAAACTCTAAAGCCACAGCCTGGGGCTGTGATTTAAGTTATGACTATGTCAAAATAAATGCAGACTACCATACCTGATACCGGAGCATCATAATGGATAAATATATCGAAAAAGCAAATGTACTAATAGAAGCACTACCCTACATAAAGGAATTTAATGGGAAAATTGTTGTAATAAAATACGGCGGAAGTGCTATGACAAACCCTCAGATGAGAGAAAAGGTTATTGAGGATATAGTACTAATGAAATTTGTAGGAATGAAGCCTGTAATTGTTCATGGCGGAGGACCTGCAATAAATACAATGCTTACACGAATAGGTAAGAAAACAGATTTTATAAACGGAATGAGAGTTACTGACCGGGAAACAATGGAAACTGTAGAGATGGTTTTGTCCGGAAGTGTTAATAAGAGTATTGTGGATCTTCTTTCTGCCCATAATATTAAGAGTGTGGGTATTTCCGGTAAGGATGGTAAATTATTCACTGCGGAAAAACTCATCTCAGCTGACGGAGACCTGGGATTTGTAGGGAATCTCAAAAATATTGATACAGGTATAATCGATGTTCTTCTGAATAACGGATACACTCCGGTTATTGCACCAATCTCTTCCGATGAAAACGGAAATACATTTAATATCAATGCAGATATGGCGGCCTCTGGTGTTGCATCTGCTCTTAAAGCCCAGAAACTTATCTATCTGACAGATATTCCAGGTATTCTTAGGGATATCAATGATGAGACTACATTAATTCAAAAGGCTGATTTAAAAGAGATAAATAAAATGAAAAATAAGGGTATTATTAAGGGAGGAATGGTTCCCAAGGTTGATTATGCGGCAGCAGCTGTCAACTCCGGAGTTGAATCTGTTCATATTCTTGACGGAAGAATTGAACACTCAATATTACTGGAAATTTTTACCAAAAAAGGGATTGGAACTATAATTCAAAAGGGGTAGTAATGAAAAATCTTATAAATAAAGCAAACCAGGTTCTAATGCATACCTACAACTCCATACCAGTTACCTTTATCTCCGGTAATGGTTGTTATGTAAGGGACAGTGAAGGAAAAGAGTACCTCGATTTTCTGGCAGGAATCGCTGTGAACTCCCTGGGATACAACCATCCCGGTTTTAACAAAGCTGTGGAAACTCAGCTGAAAGCTATTATTCACTATTCAAATCTATTTTATAACAGGCAGCAAATTGAACTGGCAGAAAAACTTGTTAAAAATAGTCATTTTGATAAGGCTTTTTTCTGTAACAGCGGTACTGAAGCTGTGGAATCGGCTCTAAAACTTGCAAAAAAATATGGAAAAATATTTAATAAGGGTGCCTGGAAAATAGTTGCTATGAAAAACTCCTTTCATGGCCGCACTACAGGATCCCTATCGCTGACTGGACAAATGAAGTATCAGGATTCCTTTCTTCCCTTACTTCCGGGAATCTCTTTTGCCGATTTCAATGATTTTGAAAGTTTGACTGGTAAAATAGATTCAGAGACTTGTGCAGTTATCCTGGAACCTATACAGGGTGAAGGGGGAATATACCCTGCTGAAAAAGAATACCTTAAAAAAATAAGAGATCTCTGTACGAAAAAAAATATTGCCCTTATTTTTGATGAAGTTCAGTGCGGAACAGGTAGAACCGGCAAACTTTTTGCCCACGAACATTACAATGTGGTTCCCGATATTGTCTGTCTTGCAAAAGGACTCGGAGGAGGACTGCCTATAGGGGCCGTTCTTTCTACAGAAAAGTTCAATATATTCAAACCAGGAGATCATGCATCCACCTTTGGAGGAAACCCTCTTGTATGCTCAGGAGCTCTGTCTGTACTCCATGAACTGATAGATAAAAACCTTCTGGAACATGTGGTGAAAGTCAGCCGCCATTTAAAAAAAAGACTCACAGTTCTTCAAAACAACTATCCATCTGTTGTCTCTGTCCGGGGCATCGGTTTAATGATGGGGATTGAACTAAACATTGATGCAGGAAAAATAGTTTCAAATTGCAGAGAAAAAGGTCTGCTCCTTGCTACAGCAGGTGGATCGGTTATTAGATTTGTTCCACCTTTTATTGTTACAGAAAAAGAGATCGATACAGCCATTGATATTATTGATTCTGTTCTTTAACCAGAAAATAAAAAGGCTGTCCTTTAAGGTACAGCCTTTTTCTAATATAAATAAGTAAAATCCCATTAAGAAAATACTTATTTTTTACATAAGATCTCTTGGTTTTCGTGCAGTGTTTCCTGATTTCTCACAAACTGCCACATGTTTCATTTTACCATCTTTGAAAACAGTTTTCATCTTAATATTTCCGCCCCATTTGCTTATAAGAGTATGAGCACCTTCACGACGGGCATTTTTTGATACTGGTCCAGCCATTATTTCCTCCTGATAGCTATAACAAAAGGTATATTATTTTAATCTATAACTTTTTTCAAGTACCGGCCTTCCTGCCTTGATCATTATTACACAATTAATTAACATCCGATATGAATTTTTTTAAAATTATAACAAATATAATTCGATTTATTTTTATTTTACCCATAATAATCTACCAGAAATTAATATCCCCGATGCTTCCAGGTTCGTGTATATATTATCCTACATGCTCTCACTACTCAAAGAGCTCAATATTAAAACACGGTATTTTAAAAGGATTTGTTCTTGCTTTTACCAGAATTTCCAGATGCACCAATACACTCTTTGATGGAGGTGAGGATCAGGTACCGGAAAGATTTTCTCTTCAATACATCTCCAAAAGCTACAGGAACTTCTGGAGATTTAAAAAGTAATTCATTCAAAAACTATTCTAAGTTAAATCACTGATTTAATTCCATTGCTGCTTCATAACCAGCTCTGAAACCTTCTTTAAAAGCTTCACTGTATGAATCACGGAAGGCATCCTTGTAACCATCATTATACCCTGTATCATAGTCCCCGGCATAATATTCATCATCCCCGTAAGAATCATCATAGTCATCAAAAGTAAATTCAAGTGTCCTCGAATTTGGATTTGTAAAATCAATCTCGAATCTTGAATACTCATCGCCATCTATATCTACAGCTCTGGCGTCAAATATCATTTCAGGTTCATCATAATCCGGAATATTTATAGTGACAGATTCACCATCTTTTAGTGTTTGTCCCTCCAGCAGATCATCGTACCAGTCATCGTGGCTTGTTGGTGAAATATATAGTTCTGAAATATCATACCCCGTACTATTGGTAAAAACGACTCCGCGAACAGCTTCTCCAAAGACAAATGAAGCCATTAGCAGTAAAATAAAAAAAATAATCTTCCCTTTCATTCACATCTCCTTATTCTGATTATTATCATTGATATTCTGTAAAAAAGGTATCAGTACCTTCAGTGCATTCTCATTAAATCCACCTTCAGGGATTATAAGATCCGCATACATTTTCGTCGGCTCTATAAATTCATAATGGCCCGGACGTACAAGCTCAAGATACTGCTTTATAACAGATTCTACAGTTCTTCCCCTTTCGGTAGTATCTCTTTCAAGGCGTCGAATAAATCTTATATCATCCGGAGTATCTACATAAAGCTTCAGATCCAGCAGCTCTCTGATTTGTTTGTTGAAAAATATCATAATGCCCTCAAAAATAATAAGTTTTTGGGGTTGTATTTTTACGGTTTCCTCCATACGCCTATGATGTATGAAATCATACTGGGGCATATTTATAGGTTTAAACCCTTTTAGAGTGTTCAGCTGCTCTAGAATCAGATCAGTATCGAAAGCGTCAGGGTGATCAAAGTTAAAGGCAGTTATATTTTTGTTATTCATATATTCTGCTGTTTTATAGTAATTATCCTGAGGAATAAAAAGAAAATCGGGAATAATTTCTGAAATTTTTCTTACTATAGTTGTTTTACCGGAACCGGATCCACCAGTAATACCTATTATTTTCACTCCATGCATTTGCAAACTCCTGAATGTATCATCCCCGGGGAGCTTTATCAGGTGCTACCGGCTTCCCGTCTTTATAAACGAAGAAATATGCTTTTGCATTTCTTTCAATTGAGTCTATCCCCATTAGGCCAAGAGCCGTTCCTGGTAAGACCCAATCTCCTACTTTAACAAAAGTTTCTTCATTCCCGCCATATGCATATATGTGATGATCATCAGCTTCCACCATTATCAGTTTGCCGTACCCCCGGTATGGGGCAACCCATACCACTTTGCCTGATGACACAGATACTATTTTATCACCTTTTTCCCCAAGAATCTCCTCACCTTTAAGTTTTCCATTCATTGAGACACGTTCTCCTGAATGGGGCCAAAAGAATTCTACAGTTTCTTCTTTTTCCTCATCCGAACCCCCTTCTTTGTCTTCCAGAGCTATCACGGAAGGTTCTACATCGGTACTTAAGGGAAGGTTTAAAGTTTCTCCGGTCTTGAGAACAGCATTACGGTCAATTTTATTCAGTTTTAAAAGTTCATCAATAAGAATACCTGCTTTGGCAGCAATCCCGTATAGGGTATCACCTCTTTTTACTGTATATAGAGAAAGTGATGGAATTCTTATTTTCTGTCCAATTTTCAGGTTATCAGCACCGACAATATCATTATAACTGAGCAGAGAACTGATAGAAACTTCATATTCTCTGGAAATTTGATAGAGAGTATCTCCCTTTTTAACAGTGACAACAAGATCCTCACTATACGAAAGAAGAGTTAAAAATATTAAGCTGACAATAATTATATTTCTTTTTAATACCATAATACTGCCTTTATGATCGGGAGATGACACTATAAACTAAATATGCTCCAGTTATTTAATTGCTAAGAAAATCACGCAAAAACACCATCACCGAAACTTTATGGTTCTTAAAGGATAGTTATTTTGTTGTATAACAAGGAAATAGCTTTTCACATCTTAATACAAAGCTATATAAAACAATACATTTCTTCTATGAAAAAAGTTCTTTCGGGCTGAGAGGACTCGAACCTCCGATCTCCTGATCCCGAACCAGGTGCGCTAGCCGCTACGCTACAGCCCGAAGCAGATTTTTCTACAGGGAGGAAATGTATGTAGAACTATAAATAAAGCTATTGGAACTGTCAATATCGATTATAAGGGTTCCTGTGAGTACTCTCACAATTGACACATCTATATTCATAATGATATGTTTTCATGCATAATAATTATAGTTACAAAAGGGAAAATCATGCCGGGAATGGAACAAAAACATCAGAAGAATAGTAAAGATAAACATATGAAAGAATTAAATACAGTGGGTCGAAAGAAAAAGCAACATCCGTTTCTGTGGATTTTCAGTATTTCCATACTTGCAATTATCGTTGTTTCTTTTGTAGGAGCACCATTGATCCGAGGTTTGGGAAGTTCAAATAACGAGTTGATTTTTGGTAAATATGCGGATACTGAGATTAAGTATACCTATGATTCTTATTTTTCCAGACAGCTTGATTCACTTCAGAATCAGAACAGCAGTAACGGAACCGATAATTATCAGTATGAAACTTATCAGACCTGGAAAGGTGCTTTCGACAGAACAGTCTTTCATACGGCAATTATGTATAATGCCAAACAGAGCGGTTTTTATATCTCTGAAAAGAAAATTGATAAAACACTTACCCAGTACGGGCCCTATATGGATAATGGCAAATTCAGTCCAAAAGTATACAACGCAACCCCCGAAGCAGACAGATATTCCAACAGAACAATTTTCAGAGAGGAACTTACACAACAGCAGTATCTTGAGGATATTGGTCAGAGACTTCACTCAACAAATGAATTGGAGTTTATTAAAGAGATGGCCTCTACCGAAAGAAACTTTAGATATATTGCTTTTCCTGTATCAAAATTCCCCATAGAGGAAGTCAGGAATTATGCAAAGGAAAACAGTAAACTCTTTAGAAAAATGAGCCTCAGCAGAATCTCTCTTAAAGACAACAAAAAGGAAGCAGAAGTTATAATTAATCAGCTTAAAGAGAATCCTGCACTTTTTGAAGAACTCGCCCAAAATCAGTCCACAGATTTTTACGCAGATAAGGGTGGAGACATGGGTCAGGTAAGCTATTACTCTCTTAGAAGAGACCTTTCCTCCAATGATGATACAGATACAGTTTTTGAACTTTCAGAAGGAGAACTTAGTCCCCTACTGAAAACTCCCTATGGCTATAGTATATACCGAAGTGATAAAGTGAGTCAGGAAGCGGATATTGAGAATGAAGCTGAATTAAAGACTGTACTCGATTATATGCTGAAGAACGAAAAGGGTCTGATTGAGGATTATTTCATTGCAAAAGCTGAGGAGTTTAGAACCGAAGCGGCAGAAAAAGGTTTTACCGAAGCAGCGTCAGATATGGGTTTAACTTATTACATGACAGACTTTTTTCCGATTAATTACGGAAACAGCTACTTTATGAAGCAGATTAAAACAGTTGACAACAGTACCTACTTTGATACAGTTTCGACTGATGAAAGATTTTTGACTGCATTATTTTCACTTAAATCTGATGACTTAACAGAACCGTCAATTGTAGGAGATACTATCCTTGTTGCTCAAATGATTAATGAGAAAAAGACCAGTAAAGAGGAAATGGGATATATGGATTCATTTTACCCCTATCTTGTCAATCAGATCCAGCAGATGGAACTCAATTCCACATTTCTAAACTCGGAACTACTGACCAATAATTTTATGAGTGTCTTTACAAAATACATTCTTGCAAACTGATAGATATTTGATGAAGAATAAAAACCCTCTGCTGATCGATACAGGTAGAGGGTTTTCTGTTTTATACGGCAGTAGGTATCTCTACAGCACAACGGATCCTGAAGGAAGTGCTGAAAATAAAGCCAAAAATACCATTCTCCAGGGAGAGACTCTCTACATACTCCCTTCTGTACTTCTGTTCTACGGTATAGGGGAGATTGTTTCCCAACTACCTAAAGATTCTCATATTATCTGCTTTGAACTCTCCAGAGAGCTTCTTTCCCTCACACTGGAACATATTCCCAATTTTATAAGTGAAAGTAAATTTGTAACGGTTGTTGATGATACCTCTTCGGTTTCGGTTTTACAAAAAGCTGAACAACTTGGTGTCTGGAGATTCAGAAGAGCAAAACTCCTGAATCTGACAGGAGGATATGCACTTAATGCTTCGGAGTATAAAGTTCTGATAGATTCTCTTAACAGTAAAATTGAGGGCTATTGGAAGAATAGAATGACCCTAATACACATGGCACCTCTTTGGATTAAAAATATATTTCTTAACCTGAGCAGACTGTACCAGTCCTCTACACCTCCGACTATCTGTAAATATCAAAAAATAAATTCACCTATTCTGGTTGCAGGTGCCGGAGAGTCTCTTGAATATTCTATTGATTTTATCAGGACTCATAGAAATAAGTTCAGGCTTATGGCTGTGGATACAGCTCTGTCTGTACTTATAGAAAATAATATTACACCTGACTTTATTGTTGCTGTCGATGCTCAAATATTTAATTTATTTGATTTTATGAAGGCTAAAAACCTGGAGATACCGCTGTTTTTTGATATTACAGGGTATCCAGGCATTCTTTCTGCTACTAATGGAAATATTTTCCCATTTATTTCAAATTTTGCAGAAAATAAACTATTAAAAAGGCTTTCAGAATATCAGCTTCTACCGAAGTTACTTCCTCCACTGGGTTCAGTAGGGTTGACTTCAGTCTATCTTGCCATGGATATTTCGAGTTCATCCATACTTTACACAGGTCTGGATTTTTCCTATAAAATCGGGAAGTCTCATGCAAAAGGGGCTCCTGTCCACATACAGGAGCTTATTAGGAATTCCCGAATCCATCCTCCAGGGCAGTTGGATCTCTATTTTCAGAGATCCCTTATTACCCAGAGAGATAAAGAGGATAAACCGGTAATAACAGATCTGATTTTAAGCTCCTATGCTGAACTCATGAGGAACAGATTTGGAAACAGTGAGAGACTTTTCGATATCGGAGAATTGGGTTTACCCAGTGGAGGTAAACCTATAGATGTAAAAAGTAATTTCCCCCTGACTGGAAATGATATATCTTCCAGCTTATACACAGAGATTGACGATACAAAAGTAATGTCTGAAAGTTTTACCGCTTTCTGTAGAAATGAACTTGAGCTTCTCAACAAAATCTACAACAGTACTTTTTCATACCTTTCCGGTAAAACAAAAGAGGGAGAAGCTCTGGTTCAGCTTATTACCGAAGCAGATTATCTATACCTCCATTTTCCAGATAAATACCCATATCCAAAAACTGATGAAGGATTTCTTAAACGATTACTTGTTACATGCGGACACTACATTGGGATCCTCGAAAGATAGATCTAGTCACTCTTAAGAATAGAGAGGAAAGCAGACTGGGGAACTTCAACATTGCCAACCATTTTCATTCTTTTCTTTCCCTCTTTCTGTTTTTCAAGAAGTTTACGCTTTCTGGAAATATCTCCTCCATAACATTTTGCAGTAACATCTTTCCTTAAAGCTGCAATAGTTTCTCTGGATATTATTGTAGATCCAATAGAACCCTGAATTGGTATTTTAAACTGCTGTCGGGGAATCTCATCCCTCAGCTTCCTACATGCATTTCGTGCTCTGTCTACAGCAGAATCTCTAAAAACAAGCTGTGAAAGGGCATCAACAATCTGCCCGTTGACAAGAATATCCAGTCGGACAAGATCTGTTCTTTTATAGCCGATAAGTTCATAGTCAAATGAAGCATAGCCTCTGCTGATTGACTTGAGCTTGTCATAGAAATCAAATAAAACCTCTGCCAGGGGCATCTCATAACGAGTTCCACCCTCTTCTCATCCAGATATTCCATATTTTCCTGATTGCCTCTTTTCTGTAAACAGAGATTAATTATATTCCCTACAAATTCCACGGGTGTAATGATTGCGGCTCTGATATACGGCTCTTTTACATAATCTATTGTCATAGGATCCGGATATTACAGAGGATTATCAATACTCGTCTCTTCTCCATTGTTTAAAAAAAGATTGTAACGGACAGAGGGAGAGGTGAAAACTATTGAAAGATTAAATTCCCTCTCCAGACGTTCCTGAACAACCTCGAGATGAAGAAGTCCCAGAAAACCACAGCGGAAACCAAACCCAAGAGCAATAGAAGAATCTTTTTCATAAATAAGAGAGGCATCATTAAGTTTAAGTTTTTCTATTCCCGAAAGAAGCTCACTATAATCATCGGCATTTATAGGGTATATGGAGGAGTAAACAACAGGTTTAACATCCTTAAAGCCCTCCAGTGCAGCCTCACACGGATTATTATCCAGAGTAACAGTATCCCCGACCCTAATATCAGATATATTTTTGATTCCTGCAATAATATAACCCACTTCTCCTGCATATAAGCTATTCCGCTTTTTAAGATCAATTTCAAAAATACCTGTTTCCTCTACCTTGTATACAGAATTATTGGAGAAAAGCTTTATGGCATCTCCTATTGATACACTTCCCTCGAAGAGTCTGATGTGGATTACTACCCCTCTGTAGGGATCATAGTGAGAATCAAATATCAATGCTTTTAACGGATCACTTGAATCGCCCTTGGGGGGAGGAATAAACTCTACAAGAGCTTCGAGAAGATTTTCGACACCATCACCGTTTTTTGCAGATACCGAAACAGAAACATCCGAATCAAGACCAAGTTCATTGTCAATCTGGTTCTTGACAAAATCTATATCCGCACTGGGAAGGTCTATTTTATTAATAACCGGAATAATCTCCAGATCATGTTCAATAGCCATATACATATTCGCAAGAGTCTGGGCTTCGACCCCCTGACTTGCATCAATAAGAAGAAGAGCTCCTTCACAGGATGAAATTGCCCTGGATACTTCGTATGAAAAATCGACATGTCCTGGAGTATCAACAAGATTCAGAATATACTTATCCCCGGCAGAACTTGTAAAGGGGATGGTCACGGCCTGGGATTTAATTGTTATACCTCGCTCCCTTTCAATATCCATGGTGTCCAGAAGCTGGTTTTTGAATTTTCTATTTTCTACAATTCCTGCCATCTCAATGAATCTGTCTGCAAGAGTGGATTTACCATGATCAATATGCGCTATTATGCAGAAATTTCTAATCCTGCTGTTATCTGTTTTCATTATTATTCCTGATTATTGTTAGTTCGAATACTAAAAAAAATTTAATATCTTTCCAGGGCACTATATAACATTTGAAGTTCCCATATAAGCCCCTAACTGTACGCCGCTTTCAAGAAAACCTGCTTTTCGTTTCTTTATCCGGATCTGCATTATAAGGGCTTTGTCATCATCCATTATCTTCCATTTTTTTATACTGAAAGGATCATTAACGGATAATCCTGTTTCATCAGCTATTGTACCTGGAAAAACCTCAGTAACTATGTATTCATTTCCAAAAATATTTTCCGAAATATTATTGACCGTCATGCCGAACAAGGGTGGAATCAGATTCTTTTTAATATCGCCATCAAGGATGTCGTAAAGAGGATAATCAGGTCTTTCATCGAGTGCAACAATACCCGATCTTTCTTCTCCTTTACTGGTCCACCCAAGTTCAACGGCCATACCTGGCTCAAGATTTAAAAATTGTCTGTTTATATCATCAATACTTTTAATTTCCCTGCCATTCAAAGAAATAATAATATCATCCGCCAAAAGGCCTGCCTGTTCAATATTCCTTCCGGGAAATCTGTATATAATTCTAAGCCCCTGGTCAACTTCCTCAACAGCAGCACCAAGGAAGGGATGGCCTAATCTCCCTCCGGAATATAATTTCGGGATTAATGGAACAAGATACTCCCCTGGAATAGCAAAGTTTATACCCTCAAACTGCTCAATACCCGCAAAGACGACACCCACAAGTTCTCCTTCACTGTCAATGAGAGGTCCCCCGCTATTTCCATGATTTATGGGAACATCAACCTGGATAACAGTACCCATTTGTAGGAATTTACGTCCTGAAGCACTGATAATTCCTGAAGTAATAGTATTTTCGAGTCCCCCTGGAGAACCAATAGCTATAATAGGTGTGCCAGGCAGATAATCTTTTCCAGAAGAAAAAGAAAAAATAAACTCCGGTTTCAATTCTACTTTCAGGAGTGCAATATCAAAAATTTTATCCCAGCCTACAACTTTCGCAGGGATTTTTAAATTCTGATTATTCCAGAGACGAATGTAGAGTCTGGAAAATCCTTCGAATTCCGGATCAACTTCACTTTCAATAACATGATAATTGGTAAGTATATATCCGGCTTTATCAATAAAAAATCCACTCCCTATAACTCTGTCAGGCATTCCAATTCCAGCTTCGATTTTCATTCCTCTGTTTACAAGAATAGTTACTGTCCCTTTAAGATAATCAGCCTTTGCAACACTTTTAGTCAGACCTTCTCCTGCAGCTCCAGATGGTAAAGAACGTGTGTCTGATTCATCTAAAAGTTTTTTAATGTAAAAAGTATCTCCGACCCTTTGGGAAATTCCAAGAAGCTCCTGAATTTCTTCATTCGAAAGAAGAGATAAATCCAGTTTATTTCTGGCAATATATATTTTTCGGCTCTCTGTATAGTCGGTTGACTCACTAAAAACTGCGGAACTGATTAAGTCCTGATAAGTCCATGAACCAGGCAGTTTCAAACTTCCGGCTTCGGCAGTCAATAAAAGGGATGCGGCAGATGAATAATCTTTCTTTTTAATAAAATCTGTAAAATTCCGGTCAATCAGTCCAAAAACTTTATTCTGAAGTTCCGGTATTAAAGCTTTTTCCTCGTCTGTACCTCTGCGGCTTAGTGAAGAGATTCCCTGTAATACCCGGGCAATATTCTCATCTGCAAGATCATTTTTAATATTGCTTACACTCAATTCCTGAAGCGAAGTCTGTCTAAGAAGTGGTGAAGTCTGAACACAGGAAACCAGTGCTAGTGAGGCAACAATAAGAAATAAGTAAAACCGTTTCACTATTTAATGTTTCCCGGTGATAACTCAAAGGATGTGTCAAATATTCCATTCATTTCCGTTGAAATCTCGCGAATCATAACACCTTCCACATACCTGTCACGGGTATCAATAATTCCATCTTCGTTAAAATCCCAGCTCCGTACAAATCCATCGATATAATTTTCCATGTAGTCAAAAACCCCATTATTATTTCCATCAAAAGTAACTGAAGTAAGCAGAGCATCATTATAATTGTAGACTGTATCAAAAACACCATCACTGTCAGAATCACTGTAAAGAGTGATTAGAACTGAATTACGGTAATGACGCTCTACAATTTTTGTTCCTTCTGCTTCGAAAACCTTTTCAACACTTTCCTCTGATCCTATACGAATATAATTTTCAACTCTGTCTAAAGTCAGATCTTCAGTGCTTTTCTTTGTAGAATTTTGAGTTAGAACAGTATCCGAGGGAACAGAATAATCTGTCAGAACAACAGGGATACCATCCATCATCTGTTCGGGAAGATCAAGAGGATCAAAACTGACCGAATATGGTATTAATTGGTATTCTCTTTTATAATCCGGACTGGAATCAACAACTCTGATTAGATTGGGATAGTCTCTGTAGTAGAGAAAGATAGATCGTTCTCCATTGTCCAGTACAATCTTCTGAGGTTTTCCGGCAGTAAAATCAACTACAAAATCATAGCTCCCATCCTGATTGGAATCAAAGCGAAAATCTGTCAGCACCCCCTGATGAAATATTGCTTTAGTATCTTTTATGCTGTCAGAATTGACATCATACCTAATTTCCACAGTAATTGAATTAAGATAATTTAACACTGATTTTTTCCGACCCTCTTGCATCAATAGAGAAAAGCCCCATAAAAGATCTTCGTACAGAACCGACGAATTATCGGGAAACAGTAGAGAAAGACTGCTTTCAATATTACCCTTAGTATCTGAAAGAATTGCAATATTGTAAAAATTATCAGCTCCCCACCGGTTTCTGTAATAATCTAGAAGCATATTATTCCCGGTAGAACGACGAATTATAGATTGGACTAATTTTCTGGAATAAAACCCGGCAGGATCACCTTCAAGAATATTTTTACTGGCAGCCATGAGCCAATCGGAATTGAACATTGCCATAGTAAGCTGAGAATACTCATCAAAGGGATCAACTTCCAGTCTTTTTCCGGCTATTATTACAGCATCTTCAATCTTCTGCAGACTAAGAGCGATTTTAATAAAAACTTCGGAGTAAAATGAACTTCTGCTTAGATAGAATTTAAAAGGTTCCAGATTGATATAGGCCGATTCAATCTCACCGGCCACATATCGATACATAGATAAGTATACCCTTGCGGTAGTTTCATCATAATATTTCCAGCTGTCAGAAACTATTGAAAGATACAGATCATTTTGGGAGCTGCTTCCCTCACCAATCTCTCTGCCGGATACAGCATGAATAAATAAAGCATCAGATACTGTGCCGGAAAAAGAGAGAGATACTTTCGATAATTCAAAAGCCTCTTTATAATTTCCGGTTTCGAACTGCCTGTAGGCATGCTCGATGTAAACATCTGCAAGGAGGGTATCAATATTTTCGAACGCATAGAGATATGAAAATGATATTAAATAAAAAATTAGTATTAAAAAAACAAGTTTCCTATTCATATCCACAATATATCACAATTAGAAGTTAATTAAAAATACCATTTTTACTGAGTTTTTTCTTCAGATTTTTCAGAATTATCATTCAAACCGAGAAGTATCCTGATCTCAGAATCATCCAGAGTCTCTTTTTCTATCAGAGATTCGGCAATCATCTTCAGCTGATCAATATTTTCTGTAAGAATTCGTCTTGTTTCAACGAGAGATTCATCCAGAATTATGGATATCTCTTTATCAATCTGCTTTGCTGTTTCTTCCGAATAGTCTTTATGACGTGCAATCTCTTTACCAATAAAAATAGGTTCTTCCTCCTGTCCAAAAGATATAAATTTAAAAGTTTCAGACATTCCCCACTCTGTCACCATCCGTCTTGCAATATTAGTTGCCTGCTGAATATCATTCTGTGTACCGGTAGTAGTTTCCCCGTAGATGAGTTCTTCTGCAATGTAACCACCCATAGTTATCCTGATTCTGTCCACAAGCCAGCTTTTAACCTTGGAGTATGATTCCTTTTCAGGAAGTGATAAAGCCATACCAAGGGCTCGACCTCTGGGTATAATTGTAACTTTATGCAGAGGGTCACTGTTCTTAAGATGGTAATGGAGTAATGCATGTCCTGCTTCATGGTAAGCTGTTGCTTTTTTGTCTTCTATTGAAATAACCTTGGATTTTCTTGCAATTCCCATTAAAAGTTTATCTCTTGCTTCTTCCAGCTGTACAATTCCGACGGTTTTGGAATTTACTCTGGCAGCAAAAAGAGCAGCTTCATTTATAAGGTTGGCAAGATCTGCACCCGACATACCCGGAGTTGCCTTTGCTATTCTCTTTATATCAACACCCTTTTCCAGTGGAATTTTTTTTGCATGAATCATAAGTATGGCTTCACGCTCTTTAACATCCGGAAGGTCCACAACAACCTGTCTGTCAAACCTGCCTGGTCTTAGGAGGGCAGGGTCAAGAACATCCGGCCTGTTTGTAGCGGCTATTATAATTACGCCCGTTTTTGTATCAAAACCATCCATCTCAACAAGCATCTGATTAAGAGTCTGCTCCCTTTCATCATTACCGCCGCCATACCCTGCTCCTCTGGTACGTCCAACAGCATCAAGCTCATCTATGAAGATTATACAGGGAGCATTTTTTCTTCCCTGATCAAAAAGATCCCTTACCCTGCTTGCACCTACACCTACAAACATTTCAACAAAATCAGACCCTGACATATGAAAAAAAGGAACTCCGGCTTCTCCGGCTACTGCCTTTGCCATAAGAGTCTTCCCTGTGCCAGGCATACCCACCAAAAGAACACCCTTGGGAATTTTGGCTCCGATATCGGTAAATTTAGTGGGTGTCTTTAAAAAATCCACAACTTCAGTCAATTCATATTTGGCCTAATCCTGTCCTGCTACATCAGCAAAAGTAATATTATCCAGTTCCGAGTGGTACTTTTTAGCTCTGCTTTTACCAAAAGAAAAAGCTTTGTTACCTCCTCCCTGGAATTGACGAAGCATAAACCAGAAAAATACTACGAAAAGGAGCCAGGGCAGCAGTTCAAGAATAACCTGGCCGATTGAAACAGCTTTGGGAGCTCCGGTTATTTTAACACCCCCCTCTCGCAACTGACTCATAAGAGTATCATCGTAATATGGTATTCTCGTTTTAAATACGGTATATTCCCCACCAGCAGCATTTGAAAGAGTTCCGTTTATCTCATTGCTATCAAGAATCTTTACTGCGTCGATCTCACCCTGCTCAAGATATGATAAAAATACTGAATAGGGGATTTCAACCTGAGATCCATTTTCGTTTACAGCAAACAACAGCACAAACATTGCTATTAGCGATAAAAGAAAAAATAGAGCAAACTTATTTTTATTAAAATCAAATTTCATGTTATTTTGATCTTTATTTTCAGGCGGTTTATTCTGATTATTCACATACATCTCCATAAAAACTGGCACTGATCATTAAATTTTTTGTACCAGAACTATTTTTCTTATATTTTACTGCCATTCTGTCTGAGAATCCAAAAGGAGAACCCAGAACAGCAATTATTCCATTTCGATCTTCAATTACAGGAATTTTCCATCTTTCTTTGGGAGTTACCCCCCATTCGGTAAATAACTTTTTTACAGTTTTAACTCCATTTGAAAGATAAATTCGATCCCCTGCATTCTTACTTCTGACAATCAATGGTGCCTGCACCATATCTTCCCTAATACAGATAAAATTCTTATCTATTTCATCGCTTCTATGAACTCTTAGGAGAATACCGGGGAGAATAGCGAGTTCTCCAGCAGTTATCACCTTAAGATAACTTTTTTTACCGGAAACGACAACAACTCTTTTCCAAAATATCCGATCTTTATCCCTAATTAACATATACAAAGAACTCCGGGCTATAATATTTGAGGAAGAATCAGATAAGCTCCTGAGTGCTCCTGTTATGAGCTTATAGGATAAACGGTGGAATGGTTTATTTTCCCATAAATTCCAGCTTTTATAGAGAGTATCAATCTGTCGGTATAGAGGCTGGTCAACAAAATCACTATAACTGAAATAGGAATCCCCATCCTTATTTACCTTTATTTCAAGTGAAGGAACCGTTCTTTCCAGAACAGCTCTGACTGCATCCATTTTTTCGGAAAATGAACACAAAGAACTTCTGTATCCTGGGAAAACATCTCTGATAACTGGTATTAGTTTATGTCTGATCTTATTTCTAAGATAGATATTACTTAAATTTGTTTTATCTGTAACAAAAGAGATTTTATTGATTGACAGGTACTCCAGAATTTCTTGCTTTTCTACAGTTAATAAGGGCCGTATATAACTCTCCCGGACATCAGGAATTCCAGAAAGTCCATGGATCCCTGAACCCTGAAAAAACCTCATAATTAAGGTTTCCAACTGATCATCCAGTGTATGTCCTGTTGCTACATGGCTGGCTCCAATTTCTTTTTTGAGTTCCTCGAAAATCCTATATCTGTACTCCCTTGCTAGATCTTCGACACTTCTTCCTGTTTTCTCCGAATCCAGAGCTATTTTACCTGAAGGAATATGCTTTATATGAATAGTTACCTCAGTTTTAAAATTTTTCTTTATATGATTATACTCTGCAATCATCTCAGTTCTGGATCTGATACCATGGTCTATATAAACTGCATTTAAGGAATAACCCATTATTTCCCTTATATCAGTAAGTATGGATATTAGAACCCCTGAGTCAGGCCCCCCGGAATAGGCAACAAGAATAGAGCTGTTCTTGTTGATACCATGTTGAGTGAGAAAGTCAAATATTCTGTTATTTATTGTTTTTTCGGTTATACTCATTCATGACACTCTGAACAGAACTGCTTATCAATGAAAGGGAGGCTTCGGCACCACGTTCAACGCCCGCCTCGAACAGATCAGATTCTCCTTCTCCTGGTTTGCCAAGAACATGAGAAATAACATCTTCACCTGCCGAAGGTCTGGAAACACCGACATAAAGTCTTATAAACTCACGATCTCCAATATTATTCATAATGGATTTTATACCATTATGGCCGGAATCACTACCTTTTGTTTTAATTCTGCATTCACCACAGGCCAGATCCATGTTGTCACAAACAACTACAACAGGGGAATCACCTACCCAGTCTCTACGGAAAATGTCATCCAGAACCAGTCCGGACTGATTCATAAAAGTAAAGGGCTTTACAAGAAAGAACTTTTCCTCCCTGTAAACCCCTTTAGTAAATGCATAGTTTCTAAAAAAAGGTTTTCTCCAGGTTAAAGACAACCTGTCTGCCAGGATGTCAAGAACCATAAAACCGGCATTATGTCTGGTATTATGGTATTGTTCACCAGGATTACCCAGACCGATCAGTACCAAAGATAATTATTCCTCTGAATCTGCTGCCTCATCTACTTCTTCACCTTCAATTACTTCTTCTTCCTCTTCCTCAGTTTCAACTACTTCAGCTTTGAACGTTGTTATACTGACAACACTCTGTTCCAGAAAGTTAAGTATTTTAACAGAATCCGGAACCGGAAGGTCACTGATATGAATAGATTCACCAACCTTGAGCTGCGATATATCAACTTCAATTTTCTCAGGGATATCTTTTGGAAAACATTCGATATCTATTTCATGCAGACGATGCTCCAGAAGACCACCCTCTTTGACTCCAACCGAAGAACCGGTAAGAATAACAGGGATTCTGGTGTGAAGAGTTTTTCCTCTCTCTACTTCAAAAAAATCGATGTGAGTCAGTCGTCCAAGCATCACATTTTCCTGAAACTCTTTTACAAGAACCTCATACTCTTTGTCTTCTACATTAATAGTTACAAGTGTATTTTCAGAGAGGGTGTGAAACTTCTTATCAAATTCTTTCGCGTCTACAGATATATGAACAGGTTCATTGTGTCCATAAATAACAGCCGGTATTTTGCCCTCTTTTCTTAAACGTCCGGCAGGACCCTTTTTTAATAAATTCCTTTGAAACCCTGCGAGAGTTTTCTGCTCCATGAAATGCTCCTTAAATTACAATAAATCAGATACTGGGGCGGTAGGATTCGAACCTACGATACCGGCACCAAAAACCGGTGGCTTGACCACTTGCCGACGCCCCAAAGCATATAAAAATTATATGTCAATAATGCCGGAAACGGCAAATTTCACCAGCCCTGATGAGTTCAGTCCTACTGGCTCCGTGTATTATACTTTTTTTTAAATTAAAGTCTATAGAGGTTCCTGCAAAATAACAAATTTGAAAGCACCCTTCCAAAGAGTCTAATAGTTATAGCCTTGCTATACAATTAAATAACAGCCTCAAAATTCAGATAATTAACAACACAGTATGAAAAAATGCTTCTTAATCAGTCTCATCACTTACAACAGGCTCTTTTTCATATGCCTCGAGAATATTATTCTGCAGCTCTGCTCTAAAATCAGAGTTTATAGGATGGGCGACATCTTTATACTCTCCTGTTTTTGTTTTCCTACTAGGCATTGCAATGAAGGCACCATTTTTCCCCTCTATCACTTTGATATTATGGACAACAAAACAATCGTCGAAGGTAACGGTTACATAAGCCTTAAGTTTACCGTCAGCTCCCACCCTTCGAATTCTAATGTCAGTAATCTTCATAAACCCTCCAAGAAGTATTAGCTATAAAGCTATCAGCTAATTGTAAACTGCCCTTGGTCGGTTCGCAAGCATTTTTAATTTATGAACCCTTATATTAAGCTTTTTTAATGATTTACAGGCAATTTCAGCCTGTGTTGCGTTGGAAAACACACCAAAAACAGAAGAACCGGTTCCAGTTACATTAGAAAATTCAGAACCATTATCATTAAGTAGTTGAACCATATCTTTAAAAACAGGGTATTTACCAAACAAATTAGGTGTAAAAGTATTAAAAAAAGGCCAATTTGAAGGTTTTCTCTCTTTAAAAGTATCCATAATCATATTTTCTGTGAGTTCTTCTGCTGTACGACTAAGATCGAGAGAATTAAAGGCATCTTCCGTACTACTGTTTATAAAAGTTTCTATTAGTAGAAGAGTAAGATCGTCCCTGCTTTCAACAGGAGTCAATACCTCCCCCCGACTCTGAGCTACAGCAGTGGAAGATCCCAAAAAAAACGGAACATCACTACCCAGTTCAAGAGCATAGGAACTTAGTTCCTGTTTAGAAATATTTAATTTGAAAAGTAAATTTAAACCTGTAAGAGTCGCTGCAGCATCACTCGATCCCCCTCCAAGGCCGCCTCCTGAGGGAATATTTTTTCTACAATTAATAGAAACCCCCTCTCGAATACCATAGTTTCTTTTCAGAATTTCTGCTGCTCTGTATATAAGGTTATTTTCAGGAGAACAATTAAAACTACCTGTCAGTCCGATTGAATCAGTATTTGAAAGTCCTATCTCAAGCTCATCATAAAGCGAAATCATCTGAAAAAGAGAGACAATATTATGAAATCCATCGGATCGCCTTGAAGTAATCTGCAGATGCAGATTTATTTTGGCAGGTGCAGAAATTTTAATACTTTCCATAATTACCTCAGGTTGAAATTTTATATTTTAATTCTATTTGACAGCATTATCTTTGTTTCCTATAATAATTCTTATGAACTCTAATAATCTAGATCTTTTTATAAAAGCTGCAGAAGAAATTTTCAGGGAAATAGGTTTTTCTGAACTTACAGTTTCTGATATCAGCACTGATGATGATAAATATGAACTGATTGCCAATATTGGTATAACAGGCGACATTTCCGGATTTCTGCTCATTAGATCAGATTTGGGAAGCAGCATGAATTTTATAAATAAAATGCTGTCAAATATGGGAATGGATTCCGCCGAATCAACATTTGATCAGTTTCATAAGGAAGCTTTTGGTGAAATTCTCAACCAGATTTCAGGAAGAACTGCAATGCTTTTAGAGTCGGTAGGAGTAAACTGCAATATAACTCCCCCAACTATACTCATGGGCAGTAATATAACGATGGGTTCTTATATTGCTTCTGAAGTGGTACATAAAAAAATCGACGGAAAATTTGGAAGTTTTGATCTGCTAATTGGCGCCAAAGAAAAATCCGATTCTATTTGACAATTAAATTAAGTGTCAATAATATATATTAGTCTTACCCCATTACTTTGACAGGGAGGTATATGGAATAATGGATGATGATGATGATTTTTTCGATGATAATTTCGATGATTATGATAATGAATATGAAGATAAATACTCAGAGGTAGAGGAGGATCTACTGGATGATGAGTATGATGAAGATGACGATGATTTTAAAGAGACATTCGACCCTGAAGAAGAAGATGATATCCTGGAAGAAGATGACCTTGACTATGACGATGGCCTGGACTATGACGATTTCGATGACTGATAGATAATCTTACCCGAAAACCACAATTTATCCAGATTATAAAAATCTCTTTTCTCTTCATTCATAAGGTGAATAACGTAATCACCGCAATCGATCAGCTCCCAACCGTCATCAGCAATCTGCTTATGACCTTTGAGAATATTTATATCCATACCTGAAAGCATAACTTTTATCTGTTTAACCATACCCTTCAAATGCCCCAGACTGTTTATTGTCACAATTATCATATAATCAGTCCAGCTGTTATCCTCGCTTACATCAATGACAACAACTTCTTCACCCTTATGCTCATTAATAAATTCACCTAAAGACCTTGCAATTCCCTCGCTGCTATTTACAGTATCTGCCATCAAAATCCTTCCCCAATATTATTATTATTTCTGCATTATCCAAAGACGGATCACTGTCAAAATAGTTTTCCGGATCATATGAAATATTATTACACTGAATAATATCAGAAACCTTTTCTGCAGTAATTCTGTCACCTGTACGGCTTACAACGATAGTTTTTTCAAGAATCCCATCGTTATAATTGCCAACTCTTATAACATCATACCCGAAACTTTTAAACACCTGGGAAGTTCTGCTGGCAAGACCGGTTTGACTTGTAGCATTTAATATTTCGATAGTAACATTCAGTTCATATGAACTTATTACTTCTGTATTCGCAAGTGAACTAATTGTCTGCTGAACGGTTTCTCTAAGCAGCTTCCCCTCATAATGGGGAAACAACAGTTTATTTTCCCCAACAAGACGAACATTTCCCAATACCCGCTGAAAAACTATACGTTCTGTATCAAGTTTCGTAAATATTTTAAATAAAGAAACCAATGCTTCTTTATTTAAATTTGTATCTATGTAGGATTTGAGGTAGGTATTGAACCCCCTGTTTTCCAAATAGATGCTGTTATCATCAATTTGTGCAAAAAGTGACTGTAGTATTTTCTGTCTTCTGCTAATATTCTCAATATCATACTGATGCTGATCATCAAGATTAAGATAAGTCAGAGTTTTTGAACCATCCAGTACCAGATTACCGGAAGGAAGCAGAAAAAGATTATCAGGATCAAGATTTTCCACAGGATTTGCAATAAATATTTTTAAACCATTAAACAAATCAACTATACTGGAAAAATCTTCACTTTCAATGGATAGGAAATAAGGTATTTGTATATTCAATATTTTTGCAACTTTCTCTGTAAAGACAGAAGGGTCGGTAACATCATAAAGAACATCAATACGATCTATTTTCTTCAACTTTTTTATTATTGATCCTGTATTTCCAGGTATATCAAAAAGAGAACCTTTTCCGGTTGAGCTATTGTAGAGCAGCAGTTCTGAGAATTTAAGAGTTCCCCCGTCATGGATCATTATCAGTACGTTAAGATCCTCACCATTCTCAATTGCACTGGTAATTTTATCAGTCTTCAGTTTGGAAAATAATAAAACCGTTGTTGTTATTACAATAATAAGTATGAGCAAAATAATTATTTGATCTACAATTTTTCTTCTTCTCAAAACATAACCCCGGATACCTTTTTATTCAAAATTCGAAAGTTTATCATAAAGCTGCATTGAGGATTCACTTACATCATAACCTCTGTCGCGTAAATATGCTGTCTGATTAGTAAGTATTTTTAATGACATTTTATTCAAATCCAGCTTCATTATCAGTTCTCTAAAGGAATGACTTATATGGGATCTTCCCGGCTCAATATAATCGGCTACAAAAAGTATCTGCCCCAGCCGGCCCATGTCAGGATGTCCGGCAGTGTGCCACCTTACAGCCTGTAGAATTTCATTATCATCAAGATTAAAATTATCCTTTAGAAAGGCGGCTCCGACTCTTCCATGAAGAAGAACAGGACTTTGCCGTTCCTGATCTGTTACAGGATATCCATCATCCAGAGAAGTTATTACTGCTGAATCCAAGACAATCTCCCTGGAAATATCATGAGCTATACCTGCAATTCTTCCCTTTCCCTCATCAACTCCAAACCTGCTGCAAAGTTCAACACATATCAAGGCCGTTGACAAGGAATGCTGAAGTCTCTGATCACTAATATTCATTTCAAGATAATCTTTTATCTTTGAATACATATTATTTGTAAATTTCCTTATTTACAATATATTTATATATCGATTCCGGTATCAGATAACGAAAAGCTTTATTTTGGCGAATTCTCTCCCGTAGAGAAGAGGAAGATAATTTTACAGAAATATTATCCATATATCTATAGTTAAATCCGGTGTCCAGGCGATAATCCGAAAATCTATGTGCAATAACCAGATCAACTTGCTTAATCAGTTCATCCGATCTATACCATGAATTCATTCCCTCAACCAGATCATCACCAATAAAAAGACCCACCGGGCCTGTAATATCATATTTGTCCTTAATATATTTTACTGTATCTATTGTATAGGAGACTCCGCCCCTATCAATCTCACACAACTCAAGTATTGAGGAACTTGCTTTCAAAGCTAATTTAAGCATATTTACACGATGAGAGGAAGAAATAATTTCTTCTGTGGATTTATGGGCAGGAATATTTGAAGGTACAAAAATAACACGATCATAACCCATCTGTATTCTCAGTTCTTCACTCATATAAAGATGTCCAAAATGGATGGGATTAAAAGTACCTCCAAAGATAACAGTTTTCAAACTAATCTCCAATTAAGTTCTTAAAAACAGAATCCAGTTCCTTTATCCCCTCTCTGGAAAAAACAGAAACATTCAAAAGAGACTCATCCGGACAGGATTCAATCAGAGTCCTGTAATTATCTCCGGTTCCCTCAATATCACACTTTGTACCTAATATTATTCTGGGACGATGTGCAAGATCCGGTGCATACTCTTTCAGTTCGTTAAGCAGCACATTAAAAGCATCTTTAAATCCCGGATCACTAAGGTCTATTAAAAAAATAAGAGCCTTGGTTCTGGAAATATGTTTTAAAAACTTAAAGCCCATACCTGCTCCGGAAGAAGCTCCTTCAATTATACCTGGAATATCAGCAATAACAATATCCTTTCCAGGAGTCTGCATAACACCCAGATTGGGTATTTTTGTAGTAAATGGATAGGCTCCTATTTTAGGTCTGGCATTTGTTAAAGCGTTTAAAAGTGAAGATTTACCGGCATTAGGAAAACCTACAAAACCTATATCAGCAATAATAGCCAGTTCAATATGAAGTCGCTTCTCTACTACTAATCTTCCTTTCTGTGCATATCTTGGAGTTTGTTTTCTGGAAGTTGAGAAATGCTGATTCCCAAGACCACCCCGGCCGCCTTTCAAATAGATCCATCGATCTTCACCGGTGAGATCTTTAAGAAGTTCTCCGGTCACGGGATCTTTAATTATTGTACCGGGAGGAACCAAAACTTCCGCATCAACTCCGTCACGCCCGTGCCTTCTTCGTCCCTCACCATGATGTCCGTTTTCGGCTCTGTAAACACGCTTTCGCTTGAGATGGGCTAAAGTTTTCAAATTATTTCTTACAATAAAAATAACACTGCCCCCTGTTCCGCCATCACCGCCATCGGGACCGCCGAAAGGGACATACTTCTCCCTGCGAAAGGAAACACAACCATCTCCGCCATTACCAGCAGAAACATCAATAAAGGTCTCATCTGCAAAACCTATCATTATTACTCTTAATTATCTCTATTAAATCTGTTTTCGGGGTTAGACAGCAGGATCAATATTTATATACTTACGATTTGATCGTGTCTTAAACATTACAATACCTGCAGCTTTGGCAAATAAAGTATCATCTTTACCAATACCTACATTAATTCCGGGGTGAAACTTAGTGCCTCTCTGTCGAACTATTATTTCGCCGGCTTTAACAAGCTGACCTCCGGATCGTTTAACACCCAGACGCTGAGATGCAGAATCTCTTCCATTTTTAGTACTACCGCCACCTTTTTTATGTGCCATTATAAATCTCCTTAACAACTGTGGGTTCCTGCAAAGATAAGACTCTACAGAATACCTTTTATGGGCTTAACTAAACTTTGTACCGCCCATTTTATCAACTCATAATCCAATTAAACTGATTCGGTATTAACAATACCAATCCTGCAGTAATCAGGATACCTTTCAGCCAGATCCTTCAAACCTACTACAGTAAAGGCGCTAACACCCTTAAGCCAGTCACATACTCTAGTATCCTTTCGGGCAATTCTAAGATGCAACTCCCCTCTCTCTTCGGATAAGCCCTCAAGCCTAATATGGGGTTCCATATCCAGAGTTCTTGATACGGTCCCAAGAAGAGATGAAGCGGCGGCACAGATAATATCCCTGCCTGCCTCGGCAGATCCTGAATGCCCTGAGGCATCAATACCTGTCAGACATCCTTCTGAATCAAGATGTAAAGTTATATCAATCAAGATATAATTTATACCCCTGCTATTTCATTTACCTTTACATAGGTATAATTTTGTCTGTGACCCTGCTTTCTGCTGTATCCCTTTCGTTTTTTGAATTTAATAACAGTAACTTTTTTATCCTTCTTATGTTCCTCAACAGTGGTAGAGATTTTGACACCCTTCACATAAGGAGTTCCGACCTTAACCTTACCATCATTATTTAAAAGAAGCACAGTATCAAACTCAAGAACCTGACCGCTTTCTGCATCCACTTTATCAATCTTTAAAACTGTATCTTTCTCTGCTTTGTACTGTTTTCCTAAAATCTCAACTAATGCGTACATCTACTCAACCTCAACTATTACAAAATCAATATAGGTAACTATATAGCATAACAGTATCTGTATGGTCAATACTCAGGCTGTTCTTTGCTATGGATCTATGATTTCCCGATTTCAATTTTTGATTCTTTTGGGCATTCCCCTTTCGTACGAAAGGGTCAGGCTATCCACTGCAATTCCTCCCGGAACTGTAAAAAAACGACCGCATTTTTTCCCGGGTAGAGACAAGGCATATCTTATCTCTATAGCATATACAACCACGGTGCGGGATTTCCGTTTCTATCCTTAATGCATAGGGTTATTTTGTGTTTATTATTGTCAAACTTCTGCATATGCATACCAATTTAGGCCATATCTAATCGGGTCTTCTGTAATAAATCTACCCAGATTCGGATCATACCACCTTGCATTGTAGTAATAGTTACCACAGCGTAAAAAGGTAGAGAAGGTAAAGGGTAAAAGCACTCTCCTGCTGGTTTTTGATCAAATATTTTAAAACGAGGAGATAGAGAACAAATAGTACACTGATTTCTTTTTTACATACTTTTTTGATCATATTTTATTATAAATTTCTCATTACTTTTCTTTGGATTCTCTGAAAGCAATAACTTTGTTTAAGATAGATTCACCAGTTTCACCTGTAAATAGTTTTTTCCGTTCTTTGGTGTAATCACCGGATCCTGTACTGAATTGCTGTAAAAACTCAATCATCACATCAGGACCTAGTTCCCGACTGATCACTTCCAATCCTAACAGTTTTATTCTCTCAGGACTCATACCTTGCGTATTTATCATTCTAACACCTCCTGCACCCATGTGACAGGGTTCTCTATTCGCACTTTTAATTTGGAAGAATGTATTCCCCCTCTCTTCCTAAACTTATCATCCGTTGTAAGAAGAACATCCACTTTTGCCTTCTCAGCACACATAAGGTGAACAGCATCCATTGAATCGAAACCCAAAGACTCTAATTCCGCAATTCGTGCTTTATCGTCATGCTCGGATTCAACGTTCTCACTAATTCCATCCATCGATAACTGCATCTCAGTCCGTCTATTCGTATCAGGCGCCTGATGTATCTCATAATCAAGAACGTCGCTGCCAACCCACGTAAAGTCACCACGCCTTACATGTTTTAATATAAACCTTATCGCCTCTGATTCCAAATGAACCCTGGCTTGCCCCTGATCATCAAATGGGCGGTTTAAACAACAAGCATCTAAATATATTCTTTTCATTGGTAGTTCCATTTTACCGTAGTTCCCCATCATTCGTCTATCTCTTTTGTCCGGTTCTTCTCTGCCCACAGTTTTTCCCCATCCTCGACTTTTCCCGTACCTCCTTCTGCTTCTCAAGCTGCTCCTTAAATTCATTTAATCGCTTTAAATATTTATCACCAATCTCTATAAACATTTCATTTTCCCTAGGTTTTTGTCAATTCTCTTTTACCTTCAACCCAGGGAACCTCCTCGATGATCACACCGCAGCCTTCACACTCAACGCGGCGCATATGATATTTAAAAAGACCTTAAAACCCCAGAGAGGGATATGTTCAAATAATCTACATTTAAGTCTATCATAGAGAGGTGCCGGAT